>JADZCB010000045.1 GCA_020851775.1 Gammaproteobacteria bacterium | reverse complement strand
TTCCCGCACGTAGGCGATGATCGCCGGATCATCACCACGCGCGGCGCAGGCGAGCGAGGCGCGCATCAGGGCTTCGAACGGTGCGGCGTAGCGCGCGGCGAGTTCACGGCGAATCACGTAACAGCCGAGGGCAACGGGCAGCCCCGTCGTTTCCGACCACCAGGCGCCGAGATCGACGACGCAGTGCAGACTACTGGCCTCGTAGGTCAGGCGGCCTTCGTGGATCACGATGCCGGCGTCGAATTCCGCGCGCCGCAGTGCCGGCACGATCGTGTCGTAGCGACGATGCACGAGGTCGACCCCGGGCGCATAGATCCGCGCGAGCGCGCTGCCGGTCGTGTGCGCGCCGGGGGCGACGACGCGCGCGGTCACGATCGCTTCGCGCGTCAGTGGTTCGCGCGCGAGGATCAGCGGGCCGTAACCGTCGGCAATCGCGGCGCCGACGTCGAGCAGCACGTAGTCGTCGGCGAGCGCGGCGACGAGCGCACAGGACACCTTGACGATGTCGTAGCGTCGCGCGAGGGCGCCTTCGTTCAATGTTTCGATGTCGGCGAGTTCGAGCGCGAGCCCGGCCGCGTCGAATTCGAGCCGCCCGGTCGCGACGGCACCGATCATCCAGGTGTCATTGGGGCAGGGAGTCGCGCCGAAACGCAAGGTCGGACGGGCGTTCATCGCGACACCAGAAAGGTGGTCACCGCGGCGGCGAGCGCGGCCTCGTGACCGATGAAGAAATGATCGGCGTCGGGAAAGACGTGCAGTTCGCGTGCGCCCGACGCCGCCCCATGCAGCGCCTCGACCTGCGCACGCGGGCAGGCAAAATCGCCGGGCGCGTAGAACAGCGCGCGTGGCAGCGGCAGATCGTAGGATGCGGTGGCGACCGCCCATTTCACGAGCGGCGGGGAGATCAGGGCCAGGCGCGCGAGCGGCGCCCGTCCCGCGATCGCGAGCGCCGGCAGGCACCCGAACGAATAGCCGACGACCGCAAGCGCGGCCGCCGGCAGCAGCCCGCGCAGCGCGTCGAAGGCGCTCGCGCAGTCGCGCATGATTTCCGCTTCGTAGCGCGGGCAGGTGGAATGCTGCCAGAACTCGCGCTGATCGTCGTCCAGCGGGCGATCGGTCTCGCTGGCGCCGATCCCGCGATAGTTGAAACGCAGTACCGGCAGGCCGGCCGCCACGAGTGCCGCGGACAATGCGCACAGCACGTTGTTGTCCATGTCGCCGCCGAGAAACGGATGTGGCGGACAGATCAGCACCGCGCTGCGCGGCGTCGCAAGGTCGTCGGCGTAAGCGAGCCGCGCCTCGAGGGCGAGACCATCGGCGTCGACGCGCAGCGCTTCCTCGATCACGACAGGTGCGCTCCGCTTCAGTGCCCGGCGGCATCGACGGCACGGTTCAGGGCGTCGGCCGTCGTCGCGTATTCGATCCCGGTCACGTGCAGGTGATCGAGATGGATCAGGGTCACCTGTCCCTTCTGCGACGGCAGCCCCGCGGTCGTGGTCGCGTCGCGATCGATCAGGATCGGATAGGCGTACTGCCGCATCTTCGGGATCGCGAAGTGCTTGGTGACGAAACCCGGCATGCCGCTGACGTCGATGACATAGGCCGCCTTGGCGTCCGACAGGTAACGCGCGGGATGCGGGCTCAAGGCCGCCTTGGCGAGCTTGTTCGCCTTCATGTCGCGGCTGAACAGCAGGAGCTTCGTCGTGTCGTCGACCCGTCCAGGCTGATCATGCTGATCGGTGAGGGCGAAGCCGCCGAGCATGGCGCCGGCTTCGAGTGCTCCGGCGGCGAAGACCGGCACGCTCAGCAGCACGCAGATCAAAAGGCCGGATAGTCGTCGCGTCGGTTGTTTCATCGGTCCGTCTCGTCGAGCGCTGCGGAGCGCAAAGCAAGACGGAGGCCAGCCGCCGTTGGCCGCGTGGCGTCACGGCTTGCAATGGCGCGTGGTGCCCGCACGCGGTCCGCGCGCAAGGAAGGTCTGCAAGATTCGTAGGTTTCCGCGCGGCCGGCGGCCCGCTCAACGTGCGGGCGGCGAGGCGCAGTCGGCGAGCGTGGCGGGCAGTACGAGCACGACGCGCACGCGGGCATCGGCACGACACGCCGGCACGTAGCCGACGGCGCCCGGCGTCGCGGCGACGAAACGCAGCATCGCCTCGATCGAGTTCACGACGTGCGGCGGCGAGATGCCATGGAAGTAGCGTTCGTTCCAGTAGGGATCGAGGTCGGCCGGATCCTGCGCGAAGACCGCGCGCGAGAACGCGATCCGCAACGGCGCCGGCGCAGGAAGATTGACCGGCACCAGCGCCGCACCCTCCGCGTCGACGCGTCGCCGGCGTTTGAAGATCGCGGCGAGTTCGCGGCGATCGAGAGTGACGAGCGGATGATCGGGCGCGACGATCACGGCGATGCCGTCTCCGGCCGCGCCGACGGTGCCGCCCGGCAGCGCCAGCAGCCAGCACACGAGCACGAACACCGAGCGGTGCGGGCGCGACATCCCGAAGCGGCCTCAGAACAACGTACTGATCGACATCTGGACGCCGTCCGGCACGAGTTGCGGATCGTCCCCCGCGCTGTACTCAATCTTGAGATTCAGCGGCGGCAGCGGCCGCCACGACAGGCCCAGCGTCGCCCGCGAGGCGTCGCGATCGAGCAGACCGCTGTGATAGTGCTCGGCGCGCGCGATGCCATGGAGCTGACCGACGAGGCGCAGCACCGCCTGGGCATAGCCGCCGACATCGTCGTCGGTGTAATGGCTGCCGTTGTCGCGAAACGCGAACTCGGCCGACAGCTCGAGGCGCCGCCAGCGCAGCAGGCCATCGAGTCCCGCGGCGGTCATCCGTCCGCGGTGGCGGGTCATGTCGAAGGTCGCGACCGAGGCCGCGAGTTCGGCGCGATCGTCGAGCAGGTGATAGCGGATCTGTGCGCCGCCGGCGTGGCGGAAATCGTTCGACAGGCCGCGAACCACGACATCCTCGAAATCGGCTTCGCCGTTGACGGGATCGAGATCCGCGCCGTCATCGGCATAGACGGTGTAATCGACACTGTCGTCGCCGAGCGCGAACGAGCCGAGCACGGCGGCGCCGGACCCGTGATCGGGGATCGCGAGCTGGGTGACGAGCGGGCGCGTCGTCGTCCACACCAGCGGCTCGGCGTGGATCTGGTTCCAGCGGCCGAAGGGCGTGAGATAGCGCCCGGCGCGCAGCGTGAGGTTCGCAGCCGCCGTGAAATCGACATAGACGCGTTCGACATCGACTTCGATGTCGCCGGTGGTGGCGCCGCGGTCGTCGACGACGAGCAGGTGTTCGGCCTCGATTTCGCTGAACAGTTGCCAGCGCGATGACGGCTGCCAGATGACGAAGAGGCTGACGTCGCGCAGATCGAGCCTGGCGTCCGCCTGCTGCAGGTTGTGCGCCCGCATGGCCATGTAACCGGCGAACGTCAGATCGAGCGCCGGCAGCCGCAGGCCGCCGCCCGGTTCGTACTGCATGCCGGCCAGCGGGCCGGTGTCCGCGGCCGCGGCGGGAGCGCTCGCGACGGCCATGCCGAGCGCACATGCGAGCGCTGAGCCGCCGGAGAAAAACATGGACGTGCTACGCATGGTGCTCCGTGCCGGCGTGCTGTCACGCGCGGGGTCGACTGGATCGGATGGTCGGGTTCGTCCCGGTACACGCCGGAGTGCGACAATCACGCATGGTCCCGGCCTTGCATCCGGAGACCCGCGATCATTCTGTTCCGCTGCCGCGCAGCGGGCAATTTATGGGCCAGATGTGAAGAAGTCCTTCGACGACGCCGGGGTGCGCGACCGATCGGCGCACCTGCGATGACGATCCGGCGCACATTGCTGTTCGCGTTGCTCGGCTTCGGCGTCCTCGCCGCCGTGCTGACGAGCCTGCTCGCCTATACGCGGGCGCGCGCGGCGCTCAGCGACGAGATCAGGCTGCATCTCGTGACGCAGGCCCAGACGTTGAGTCAGCAGGTCGGGGCCGCGCTGTTCGAGCGCCTGCAGGACATCCAGGGCTGGCAGCGTCTCGAAGTCATGCAGGAAGTCCGCGTCGGTGACGTCGACAAGCGCCTCGCGCGCTATCTCGCGGACGTCGCGGCGACCTATGCCGGGGTTTATGTCGACCTCCTGTGCGTTGCCGACGGTCGCATCGTCGCCGCGAGTGATCCCGGTCGCATCGGCGCGCCGTACGCCGCCCCGACGCCATGGCGCGAGGTCGACTATCGCGGGACGCGGGTCACGCTCGCGCGCCCGGTGCGCGACGGGCCGCACGTCACGCTCGATTTCGCGCTCGCGCTGCACGACGACTTCGCGGCGACGCCGGCGCCGATCGGGTTCCTGCACGCGCGCTACGACTGGGCCGAGATCGAGGCGGCGCTCGACCAGTCCGCGACCGGCGGGCGCGACGCGCTGCTGCTCGACGCCGACGGCAGCGTGCTCGCGGCGTCCGCCACGCTGCGCGCGCACGGCGCCGACGCGACGTACTCGCTGCCGGTGCCGCGCGCCGCCCGCGTCGCCGAGATCGACGGCGGCGCGCTCGGACTCGAGCGCGTGCTGGTCGGTCAGGCGCCGGTCGCCGCCTATCGCGCGCTGCCGGATCTCGGCTGGTCGATCGCCGTGCTGACTCCCGTCGATGTCGCGTTCGCGCCGGTGCGCGCGCTGCTGTGGCAGCTCGTCGCGGCGCTCGGCTTCATCTGCGCTGTCGCCGCGCTGCTCGCGATCGCGTTGTCGATGCGGACCGCCGGCCCGATCGTCGCCCTGACCCGCTATACGCGCGAACTCGCCCGCGATCTCGACGCGCCGACGCGGCGCATCGAAGGCAGTCGTGAAATCGTCGAGCTGTGCGCCGCGTTCAATCGGCTGATCGACGAATTGAAGCGTTCGCGCGTGCATCTCGTGCGGGCGAGCAAGCTCGCGGCGATCGGCGAAATGGCGGCCCGGCTCGCGCACGAAGTGCGCACGCCGCTCGGCATCATCCGCTCGTCCGCGCAACTCATGAACCGGCAGAGCGGACTCGACACCACGGGCCACGAGATGATGAGTTTCATGATCAGCGAATGCGACCGCATGAATGCCCTCGTCACGGGCCTGCTCGAAAGTGCGAAGCCGCGCACGCCGCAGTTCACCGCGCAGGACGTCGATGACATCGTCCGCCACGTCGTCGACCCGTTGCGCGAACGCGCGGCGGCGAGACGCGTGGTGATCGAATCGGCGACGGCCGGTGGTGGTGCGCCGGTCGAATGCGACCGCGATCAAATCGTCCAGGTGCTGCTGAATCTCGTCGTCAATGCCCTGCAGGCCGTCGCCGACGGCGGCCACGTGCGCCTCACGACCGCGTCGAACGGGAGTGATCTGCGCATCGACGTCGATGACGACGGCCCCGGCATCGCGCCGGCGCGGCGCGAGGAGATCCTCGAGCCGTTCGTCAGCGATCGCGCCGGTGGCATCGGGCTGGGTCTTTCGATCGTGCGCGAAATCGTCGCCCTGCACCGCGGACGTCTCGTGATCGCCGACAGCCCGCTCGGCGGTGCCCGTTTCACCCTCTGGCTGCCGCGTGAACGCGGCGCCGCCGAATCGAGGCAGCAGTGATGAGCGCCCGCTACAACGTCCTCGTCGTCGACGACGAAGTGAAGATGCAACGCATCCTCGAAATCATGTTGCGCGACATGCAGATCGATGTCGTGCGCGCCGGGGACGGCAAGGCGGCGCTGGAGGTCCTGGCGCGCGAAGCGGTCGATCTCGTGATCACCGATCTGCGCATGCCGGTGATGGACGGGATCGCGCTCGTCAAGGCACTGCACGATGCAGGCCAGACGACCCCCGTCATCGTGATCACGGCGCACGGCACGATCGAGAGTGCCGTCACGGCGATGAAACACGGCGCGGTCGATTACATCATGCGGCCGTTCGAAGTCGAGACCGTCGAACTCGCGGTCAGGCGTGCGTTGTCGCTCGGACGCATGTCGCGGGAAAACCGCTTTCTCCGCGCGACGCTCGCCCAGGACTGGCACGAGTTCATCGGGCGCAGCCCGCCGATGCAGGACCTGTACTCGCTGATCGCCCAGGTCGGGCCGACGGGTGTCAGCGTGCTCGTCGCCGGCGAGACCGGCACCGGCAAGGAACTCGTCGCCCGCGCCATTCACACCGCCTCGGGGCGCGCGGGGCTGTTCGTCGCGCTGAACTGCGCCGGCATCCCGGAGACGCTGCTCGAAAGTGAACTGTTCGGCCACGTCCGTGGCGCGTTCACCGGCGCGCAGGCGGAGCGGGTCGGGAAGTTCGAGATGTCCGATGGTGGCACGCTGTTTCTCGACGAGATCACCGAAATGCCGATCGCATTGCAGACACGGCTGCTGCGCGTGCTGCAGGAGCGCACGATCGAACGGATCGGCAGCAACCGATCGATCGCCCTCGATCTGCGCGTGATCGCCGCGACCAACCGCGATCCGAAGCAGGCGGTCGCCGAACGCGCGTTGCGCGAAGACGTCTACTACCGGCTCAACGGTCTGCGCATCGACGTCCCCCCGCTGCGTGCGCGCGGCGACGACATCGTGCTGCTGGCGGAACATTTCCTGGCGACGCACGCGCGCAAATTCGGCAAGCCGGCGCCGGCACTGAACGCCGTCGCGCGTGCGCTGTTGCACGCGCATGCCTGGCCCGGCAACGTGCGTGAACTCGAACACCTGATGGGGCGTGCCGCACTGCTCGCGCCGGCGACGGCGATCGATGCCGTGCTGGCGCGCGAACTCGGCCCGCTGCCGGCGGCATCGGCAGGCCACGCCGCGGCACCGGATGACATGCCGGAAGATGCGGATCTCCGGCTGCAGCCGCAGGTCGATGCGCTCGAGCGTCGGCTGATTCTCCGCGCACTCGAGCGCGCCGAAGGCAACAAGGCCAAGGCTGCGCGCGCGCTCGAAATCAGCGAACGCACGCTGTGGTACAAACTGAAGAAATTCGATCTGTCGTAGCGCGACCCGCGCGGCGGCGGTTCACGGTGCGCCGGGGGAGGACTCCGCGTGCTCGAGCATGCGTTCGATGCACGCGAAAAACCCGGCTTCGGTCTGCACCGGCGCGAGGACGTCGGCGCGCAGCGTGTAGCCGTGTTCACGCGCGATCGCTTCGTAGCGTGGAATACGCGCGTGGAAGAGGCGCGGGAACATCCACAGCACGAAGTCGTCCGGGCGAATCTCGGCGATCGCGCGCAGCCCCTGCGTCTGCATGTAGTGCGCGAGTTCGGCATCCAGGAAGGCCGGGCGGTAATACAGTGGTTTGGGATCGGCTTCGGCCCTGCGCAGCAGCTTGCGGCCGTTTTCCCCGGTCGCTTCGATGTAGACGATAAGCGTGTGTTCGGCGAGCACCTTCATCACGTCCGGATCGTCGAGTTCGCAGAGGCTGCCGGCGGAATCGTTGACGAAGTGCCGGTAGCCGTAGATTTCATGTGCCTTGGCGATGAACTCCGGCACGTCGAGCATCGCCGACACCTCGGCGTCGCGATAGAGGCGTTGCCGGCGCTTGAACTCGGGAAGTTCGAGCCCGCCGAGTGCCGGATCGCCGAGCTTGCCGAGAAAGGTCAACACCGCCGTCAGGTTGTCGACGGTGATGTTGTTGGAGATATAGATCGAATCCGAGCGCAGCAATTCCCGCAGGAACGGCACCTGCATCGCCTGGCGCTTGATGTTGTCGAGGATCGGCTCGCTCAGATAGCGCGTGCCGATGCGATAGTCGGCCGAATAGTGGAACCAGTGCGCTGCGCGCAGCCGGCTCGACAGATAAGTCTTGCCGACGCCCGACATGCCGACGAGCGTGACGGATTTGCGCTCCCAGCGACGGAATTCCTCTGCGCTCATTCTCATGCCGTCATGCTACCGGGCGGTGTATGTGATTTGAAGAAAGCGCGCTGACACAGCCCGTCACCATACATCGACGTAGGCATGGGCGCCGCGCCTGACCGGCCCTGCACTGTGCAGGGCGCGCAACAGCCACGCGCGGGTGTCGGCCGGATCGATCACGGCGTCGACTTCGAGCTGGGATGCGACGTTGACCGCCTTGCCGTCGCTGTACATCTTCGCGAGCAGACGGTCGTACAGCGCTTTCTGCGCCACCGGGTCGGTCTCGGCATCGAGCTCCTTGCGAAAGCCGAGTTGCACCGCGCCTTCGAGGCCCATCGGGCCGAATTCGCCGGTCGGCCAGGAGATCGTCAGCAACGGGCGATGGAAGCTGCCGCCGCACATCGCCTGCGCGCCGAGGCCATAGCCCTTGCGCAACACGACGGTGAGCAGCGGCACCGTGAGGTTCGCGCCGACGACGAGCAGCCGCGAGCCACGGCGCACGGCGGCGGTCTTCTCGCTGTCGGGGCCGACCATGAAGCCGGGGGTGTCGCACAGTGAAATCACCGGCAGGCCATAGGCGTCGCAGAGCTGCAGAAAGCGCGCGGCCTTCTCGGCACCGGGGCCGTCGATCGCGCCGCCGAGATGACGCGGATCGTTGGCGATGAGGCCGAACGGCTCGCCTGCGATGCGCACGAACGCGGTGATGATGCCGACGCCATAGGCGCGCCGCAGTTCGAGCACGGAGCCCGTGTCCGCCAGCGTGTCGATGACCGTGCGCACGTCGTAGACGCGCAGCCGGTTCTCCGGCACGCAATGCCGCAGCGCGCGCTGATCGGCGCAGTCCGCTTGCGCCGTGCGGCCCTGGAAATAGCCGAGCAGGCGTCGCGCGGCGGCCGTGGCCGCGGCCTCGTCGGCGACGGCGAGATCGACGACGCCGTTCGCGGTCTGCACGTCGATCGGCCCGATGTCTTCCGGCGCGAATCGACCGAGGCCGCCCCCTTCGATCATCGCCGGTCCGGCAAGACCGATATTCGAGTTGGCCGTCGCGATCGTGATGTCGGCGCAGCCGAAGATCACGGCATTGCCGGCGAAGCAGCGGCCCGAATTGATGGCGATGCGCGGCGCGATTCCCGAGAGCTGCGGCCAGGTCGCGAAGGTCGGCAGATCGAGCCAGGCGCTGATGATGTCGTCGACATCGACGTCACCGGGACGCCCACCGCCGCCTTCGGTGTAGAACACCACCGGCAGCTTCCAGTCCTGTGCGAGTTCGAACAGGCGATCCTTCTTCTTGTGATTGAACACGCCCTGCGTGCCGGCGAGCACGGTGTAGTCGTAGGCGAGCACCATGCAGCGTGTGTCGCCGGCAGGGAAGTCCGCCGCATTGACGGTCCCGATCCCGCCGACCATGCCATCGGCCGGCGTATTGCGCTGGAGATCCTCGAGACTGCGCCGGCGGCGCTGGGCGGCGACGATCAGCGCGCCGTATTCGATGAAGCTGCCCGGATCGCACAGATCCTCGACGTTCTCGCGTGCGGTCCGGCTGCCGGTCCTGCGCCGCTTCGCGACGGCCTCGGGCCGGTTCACGTCGAGGTTCAACGCGTGGCGTGCGATCACCTCGTCGAGATCGGCGCGCGGCGCGTCGAGATCGATCACCTGCGTTTCGGGACCGGCATCGTCGGCGCGGGCATCGGCCTGCAGAAAAACCACGGCTTCACCATCCGCCAGGGTGTCGCCGACCGCGGCGGCGATGCCGACGACGACGCCGGCACACGGCGCCGTCACCAGATGATGCATCTTCATCGCTTCGAGCACGGCCAGCGCCGTCCCGCGCGTGACGCGTTGGCCCACGTCGACGTCGATGCCGACGACGCTGCCGCGCATCGGCGCGCCGACGACGTCCGCACCCGGCGGCGCGCGCCGCACCGCGCGCGGCGTCGGCATCGGGGCGGCGTTGCCTGTCGGGGCCGGCACGAGCGCCTGCGCGGCAGCTTCGAGCGCCGCCGCCGCGTGTTCCACGAAGCGCGTCGTCAGGCGCGCCGCCTGCACGTCGGGATGACGCAGCAGCGCGCGCAGCAGCGGCAGGTTCGTGTCGACGCCGTCGATGCGGCACTCGGCGAGGGCGCGTTCGGCGCGGCGCGCGAGTCCGGCCAACGCAAGGCCGGGCGCGCGGACGATGATCTTCGCGAGCATCGGATCGAACGCGGCGTTCGGCGTGTAACCGGCATACGCCGCGCTGTCGACGCGCACACCGGGACCACCCGGGGGTTCATAGCGCGTGATGACACCGCCGGTCGCGCGGGCGATGCCATCGGTGCCGAGCGATTCGGTGTTCACGCGCAACTGGATCGCGGCATCGCGCGGCGCCGGTGGCGGTGCGGCCAGACCGATGTCCGCCAGCGTGCGGCCGGCAGCGACTGCGAACTGCAGCGCGACGAGATCGAGTCCCAGCACTTCCTCGGTCACCGTGTGCTCGACCTGCAGACGCGGGTTCGCCTCGATGAACCAGCACGCGCCGGCCGTGGCGTCGACGAGGAACTCGAAGGTGCCGAGGCCGCGATAATCGACGGCGCGCGCCATGCGACACGCATGGTCGAGGAGCCGCGTGCGCAGCGCTTCCGTCAGCGCCGGGGCCGGGGCGATTTCGACGAGCTTCTGATGCCGGCGCTGCAGGCTGCAGTCGCGTTCCCAGAGGTGGGTGACGCTGCCGCGGCCGTCACCGAGCACCTGCACTTCGATGTGCCGCGCAGCAGCGACGAAACGCTCGACATACAGCGTGCCGTCGCCGAAGGCCGCGCGTGCCTCGTCGGCGCAGCGCGTGAGCGCGGCGGCGACGTCGACCTCGGGCCACAGCACCTGCATGCCGCGCCCGCCGCCGCCGGCCGCGGCCTTGATCACCGCGACGCTGCCGGCGCCGAGGGCGGCGACGAAGGCTTCGACGTGTGCGCGGGTCGTGACCGCCTGCGAGCCTTCGAGCACCGGCACACCGCAGCGCGTGGCGAGCGCGCGGGCGGCGATCTTGTCGCCGAACAGGCCGAGCTGCGCCGGCGTCGGGCCGATCCAGGTGATGTCGGCGGCTTCGACGGCGGCGGCGAAGGCCGCGTTCTCGGCGAGGAAGCCGTAGCCGGGATGCAGCGCATCGCAGGCCGCGGTGCGCGCCGCGTCGAGCACCGCGTGGGGATCGAGATAGGCGCGGGCGCCGCGCCCCGGCAAGGCGAGCGCGCGATCCGCGCGCTGGACATGCAGGCCGTCGGCGTCGTCGAGACCGTGGATGGCGATGGCTTCAATACCGCGATCGGCACAGGTCCGCGCGATGCGGATCGCGATTTCGCCGCGATTGGCGATGAGACAGCGTCGAATCATGAACAGGCTCCGCGCAGACGATGGCCCGTGGCCACATGCGGCGCGGCCGGCGGGCCCCGGGATTCTTGCAGCAACGACCGCCGGATGACGGTCGTTGCACGTTATCACGATCGCCGTGCGCCCGCCGGAGACGCCACGGCGCGCGTCAGCCGCGCGATCGGACTTGCTATAGTCGGTGCGACCGTTCGCGGGCCGTACACCGCGGAGGCGGGCGCGCCGAGCCCGCATGCAACGTCACAACCTGACCGGCGCGGCGCAACGCCGGCACGCGAGGCACCGATGATCGACGAAGGGGAACTGCTGTGGACGCCGGACGCCACCCGGATCGAGGCGGCCGAACTCACGCGCTACCGACGCTGGCTTGCCGCCGAGCGGCAGCTCGATTTTCCGGATTATGAAAGCCTGCGTGCGTGGTCGGTCGCGGATCTCGACGCGTTCTGGACGTCGATCGTCGACTTCTTCGACATCCGTTTCTCGACGCCGTCGACGGCGGTGCTCACCCGGCGCGAGATGCCGGGCGCGCAATGGTTTCCCGGCGCGCGGCTGAATTTCGCCGAGCACGTGCTGCGCCGGGCGCGGCCCGGAGAGGTCGCGCTGTTCCATGCGAGCGAGACCTCGCCGCTGACGACGATCACCTGGGACGAACTCCTCGAGCAGGTCACGCGGCTGGCCGCGCGCCTGCGCGCGCTGGGTGTCGCCCCGGGCGATCGTGTCGTCGCCTTCATGCCGAACATCCCGCAGACCGCGATTGCCTTTCTCGCCGCGGCGAGCGTCGGCGCGGTGTGGTCGGCGTGCTCGACCGACTTCGGCGTGCGCAGCGTGCTCGACCGCTTCCAGCAGATCGCGCCGACGGTCCTGTTCTGCGTCGATGGCTACCATTACGGCGGGCGCGATTTCGATCGCCGCGCGGAGACCGCGCAGATCATCGCGGCCCTGCCGTCGCTCGCCCATGTGATCAACCTGCGCCACATCGACGCCGGGGCCACCGGGCCGGTGCCGCAGGCGCTCGACTGGCACGAGCTCGTCGCGACGCCGGCGCCGGCGCCGCTCGATTACACGCAGGTGCCGTTCGATCACCCGCTGTGGATCGTCTACTCGTCGGGCACCACCGGGCTGCCGAAAGCGCTGGTGCACGGCCATGGCGGGATCACGCTCGAGCTGCACAAGAGCCTCGCGCTCCACTGCAATCTCCGGCCGGGCTCGACGATGTTCTTCTACACGACCTCGGGCTGGATCATGTGGAACGTGCTGATCGGCGCGTTGATCGTCGGCGCCGCGGCGGTGATTTACGACGGCAATCCGGCGAGCCCGGAGATCGATGTGCTGTGGCGGCTCGCGGCCGAGTCGCGTGCGACCTTGTTCGGCGCGAGTCCGACCTATGTCGGGATGATGCAGAAGAACGGCATCGTGCCGCGCGAGAGATACGCCTACGACGCGCTCGAAGGCGTGCTGTTGTCCGGCTCTCCGGTCACGCCCGAATCGATGCAGTGGCTCTACGACGCGGTCAAGCGCGATCTGTGGGTGACCTCGCAGAGCGGCGGCACCGATATCAGCGCCGGCTTCGTCGTCGGTGCGGCGACCGAGCCGGTCTACGCCGGCGAAATCCAGGTGCGCGGACTCGGGGTCGACGTGCAGGCGTTCGACGACGAGGGACGATCGGTCGTCGACGCCGTCGGTGAACTCGTGTGCTGCCAGCCGATGCCGTCGATGCCGCTCTATTTCTGGAACGATCCGGACATGCGCCGTTACCGCGAGGCCTATTTCACGGAGTATCCGGGCCAGTGGCGGCACGGCGACTTCTTCAAGGTCAACGCACGCGGAGGCTGCTACATCCAGGGCCGCTCGGACTCGACGCTGAACCGCTACGGCGTGCGCATCGGGACTGCGGAAATCTATCGCACCATCGAAACGCTCGACGGCATCGAGGACAGTCTGGTCGTCAATCTCGATCTGCCGGGCGGACGCTTCTTCATGCCGATGTTCGTCAAGCTGAAGCCCGGCAGCGTGCTCGACGAGACGCTGACGGCGCGCATCAACGCGGCGCTGCGCGAGCAGTGTTCGCCGCGCCACGTCCCGGACCGCATCTATGCCGTCCCTGCGGTGCCTTACACGCTGACCGGCAAGAAGCTCGAAGTGCCGGTGCGCAAACTGCTGATGGGTATCGACGTCGCCAAGGCGGCGAGCCGCGATGCGATGATGAACCCCGCGTCACTCGACTACTTCATCGACTTCGCGCGCGAGCAGCGTGACTACCGGATTGCCGGCTGACGCGCCGTCCGTGGCACCGGGCGCACGACGCGCATCGAGGCGGCCCGGCCGCGCTCAGCCGTCCGCGCCGTCGATCCGCGGCCCCAGCAGGATCGGCACGTAGGAGACGACGAAGATCGTGAACGCGACGGCCCACAGCGTCTGCGACGCGAGCACCGCGTACGCATAGCCGTCCGGCCACGCCAGCGGCAGCGCGACGCGGGTGAGCACGCCGGCCGCGAGCATGCCGAGCGCGAGGCCGACGAGCGGCGGCGGTCGCCGGATGTCACGCCCGGTGTGGCCGAGCGCGACACGCGCCATCATCGCGAGCGTGGCGAGTCCGAT
>JADZCB010000044.1 GCA_020851775.1 Gammaproteobacteria bacterium | reverse complement strand
TGATGCCGGTCGAGCACCTGCCGCTCGCGTCGTGGCAGACGACGCTGGGACTCGGCTTCGTCTCGGCGCTCTTCGACAACATCGTGGCTAGATTCCCGCCGGCTCCTGCGGCTTGAAATGTGCCGCGAGCAGTTCGACGAACGCACGCACCGTCGCCGACAGATCGCGGTGGGCGTAGACGGCGTAGAGCGGTACCGGCAGCGGCGCATAGGCTTCCAGCACGGCAGCGAGGCGACCGGCGGCGAGGTCGTCGCGCACCATGTAGCTCGGTAACTGCACCAGCCCGAGACCCGCCAGCGCCGCCATGCGCACGGCGTCGCCGGTCGTCGCTTCGAAGTCGCCCTGCACGCGCAGCGTGAGATCCTCGTCGCGATCGCGGAACAGCCACAGACCCTTGCGCTGGCCCTGGCTGTAGCGCAGACAGTTCTGATGCACGAGGTCGGCGAGCTGGACGGGCGTGCCGTGACGTTTGAGGTAGTCGGGCGAGGCGCAGACGAGCAGCCGCACCTCGGCGATCCGGCGCGCGACGAGACTCGAATCGGCGAGCTCGCCGATCTGCACCGCGACGTCGACGCCTTCCTCCATCAGACCGACGGGCCGGTCCGACAACGTGAGCTGGATCTGGACCTCCGGGTAGCGCAGGGCGTACTCGGCGATCACCGGCGCGAGCTGAAAGCTGCCGAACGAGGTCGGCGCGAGGACTTTCAGCCGCCCGTGCGGCCGGTCGCTGAAGCGGCCGACTTCGCGCTCGAGCGTCGCGAGGTCGTCGAGCACACGCCGGCAGCCGGCGAGATATTCGTTGCCGGCATCGGTCAGTTGCAGATGGCGCGTCGTGCGGGCGAAAAGGCGGGTGCCGAGGCGCTGCTCGAGGTGCTGCACGTGGCGGCTGACCATCGCCTTCGACAGCCGCAGTTGTTCGGCGGCGGCCGAGAAACTGCGGCAGTCGGCGACGGTGATGAAGGTCTCGATGCTCGCCAGTCTGTCCACACCCGGGCTCCTGAACTCTGTCCGCGCGCGAGCGGATTGTTCACTTCGATGAAATAGTATTTCCGTCAAAGCTTTATTGCGCCAGCACCGGGCGGGCCGTATCTTTTGCCGCAGAGCAGCAAGACAAGTCTGGGTCGGCGGAGAGGACAGCCAGGCCCTTGCGGCAGCCACTTCGAAATCAGGAGATCAGTCATGAACCGCACATACCTGCTGTGGATCGGATCCTTGGTGGCGGCGCTGTCGACGGGCACCGGCGCGATGGCCGGCGAGGCGACCGGCAGCCACGACAAGGGCTACTGCACCATTCCTTATCTGTACGCGACGAACATCCGTCCGGCCTGCGAGCAACTCGGCTCGATAGGGGTCAAGGCCCTCTATTCCGAGAATCGCATGTTCGACCAGATGCTGAACCGCCCGCATATCGCGGACGTGTTCCCGGATCCGGATCTCCACCGGCGCCGCTCGTAAGCGTACCTGCGACCGGCGCGGTCCCCGCCGCGCCGGTTCCCGCTACTCGCTCTTTGGTTGTCTTCCGGCTGCCCGGTCTCTCGGCCGCGGCAGCCGGCTTTTAGTCTCGTCCTTCAGCGCCAGCCCCGTCCGGTCCCGCCGCCATGCCTCGTACGAGCAGACGCTGCACCAGTGCCGCATGACCGTCGGGTTCGCGCGGCCGGCCGTGGCAGGTGAGCTGCTGGCGTTCGAGCCAGTCTTCGAACTCCGGCGCGTGCTTCAGACCCAGCACCTCGCGCAGGTACAGCGCATCGCGGAACGAGGTGCTCTGGCAGTTCGGCATCACGTCGTCGGCCCCGGGCAGCCCCATGAGGTAAGTGACACCGGCCGTGCCGAGCATCGTCAACAGCGTGTCCATGTCGGCCTCGTCGCGATTCGTGTAGCAGACCTCGCAGCCGAGGGGCAGGCCCATCAGCTTGCCGCAGAAGTGATCCTCGAGTCCGGCACGGATGACCTGCCTGCCGTCGTAGAGATACTCGGGCCCGAGGAAGCCGGCCACGGTGTTGACGAGCAGCGGCGCATAGGCGCGCGCGACCGCATACGCCCGCGCTTCGCAGGTCTGCTGATCGACGCCGAGGTGCGCGTTCGCCGACAGCGCGCTGCCCTGCCCGGTGTCGAAGTACATCACGTGCTCACCACCCCGGCGCAACGACAGCGCGGCATCGCGCGCTTCACCGAGCAGCGCGAGATCGACGCCGAAGCTGCGATTCGCCGCTTCGGTGCCGCCAATCGACTGAAACACGAGATCGACGGGCAGGCCACGCTCGATCGCGGCGATCTGGTGCGTCACGTGCGTCATCACGCAGGACTGGGTCGGGATTTCGCAGCGTGCGATGAGTTCGTCGAGCATTCGCCACAGTGCCTCGAGCGACGCCGGATCGTCACCCGTGGGATTGACGGCGACGACAGCGTCGCCGGCGCCATGCAGCAGGCCGTCGAGAATCGAGGCCGCGATGCCGTGCAGATCGTCGGTCGGATGGTTCGGCTGCAGACGCACCGACAGCCGCCCCGGCAGGCCGATGGTGTCACGGAAGCGGGTGACGACGCGGCATTTGCGCGCGACCTGTACGAGATCCTGGTTGCGCATCAGCTTCGAAGCCGCCGCCGCCATTTCGGGCGTGATCCCGGGCGCGAGCGCGGCAAGCGTGGCGGACGTCGTGCTCTCGGCGAGCAGCCAGTGGCGCAAATCACCGACAGTCAGGTGCGAGACCCGCGCGAACGCCGCCGCATCATGCGTGTCGAGGACGAGCCGCGTGACTTCATCCGTCTCGTACGGCACGACGGGTTCATCGAGAAATCTCTTCAGCGGCAGCGCGGCGAGACACAGCCGGGCCGCGCTACGCTCGGCGGTCGATTGCGCGCCGATTCCGGCCAGCGCGTCGCCGGCGCGGCCCGGCGACGCTTTCGCGAGTACGTCCTTCAGATCGCGGAAGGCGTACGTCTGCGAACCGATGGTGTGCCGATAGGCGTGACGAGGCATGACATCTCCCGGATCCGGCGTTGACCATGGTCACTGCGACGATGCGCCGTCGCGCGTCCGCGCGGAAGCGGTGGCGACGACGCCGGCACGCGAATGCGCCACAATGCCGCCGCCATGCCGCTCCACACACGTATTCTGATCGGGCTCGCACTCGGCGCGCTGTTCGGCGCCTTCGCGCACGAGATCCGTGTGCTGCAGGCGCCCGCGAGCTGGTTCGCACTCCAGTTCGCCGCGCCCGTCGGCCAGCTCTTTCTGAATCTGCTGCTGATGCTGGTCGTGCCGCTCGTGTTCGCGTCGCTGGTCGTCGGTGTCGCGGGCATCGGTGATCTGCGGCGGCTCGGCCGCGTCGGGGCGAAGTCCTTCGTGTTTTCGATCGTGATGTCCGCGATCTCGGTCGTGATCGGCATCGCGCTCGCAAACGGCATCGCACCAGGCCACAGGCTCGACGCCGACGTCGCGGCCGCGCTGCGCGAGGTCCACGGTGCGGCAGCGGCGACACAGGTCGCGAGCGCCGCGCCGCCGGCGGCGGTGGCACCGCTCGCGCAGATCGTCGACGCCCTGATCCCGAAAAACCCCATCGCCTCGCTCGCGACACCGAATCCGAACATGCTGCACTTGATGGCCTTCGCGCTCGCGATCGGGCTCGGCGCGGCGCTCGTGCCGCGCGCGCGCAGTGCGTCGTTCATCGCGGCACTCGAGGGCCTGAGCGAAATCGTCGCGCGGCTGATCGAGCTCGTGATGAAGCTCGCGCCGCTTGCGGTGTTCTGCCTCGTCTTCAACAACGTGCAGATGTTCGGCGTCGGGCTGCTCGTGTCACTCGGCTGGTTCGTCGGCACCGTGCTGCTCGGCCTCGGGCTGCATCTCTTCGGCGTGTACTCGGCGATCGTCTGGTGGTTCGCGCGCATCACACCGTTGGCGTTCTTCCGTGCCATCCGCACCGCGATGCTGACGGCGTTCTCGACCTCGTCGTCGAGCGCGACCTTGCCGACATCGCTGCGCATCGGCGAAGAAGCGCTCGGCATTCCGCGCGAGATCAACACGTTCGTGCTGACCGTCGGCGCGACGGCGAACCAGAACGGAACCGCGCTCTACGAAGGCATCACGGTGCTCTTCCTCGCGCAGCTCGCCGGCATCGAACTCACGCTCGCGCAGCAGTTGATGGTCGTCTATCTCGCGATTCTCGGCGGCATCGGCACCGCCGGCGTGCCGGCCGGCTCGATTCCGTTCGTCATCGCGATCCTGGCGTCGGTCGGGATCGATCCGGCGCTCATCGCCGTCGTGCTCGGTGTCGATCGCATCCTCGACATGTGCCGCACGACGCTGAACGTCAGCGGCGATCTCGCGGCGGCCGCCTATGTCGCGCGCAGCGAGGGCTACGCGATCGGCATGCCCCGGCCTGCGCCGGTACCCGAATGATCCCGGCGATGCTCACGGCGCCTGGCTGCCGCGTGCAGCGCGCGTGAGACGATCGCGGATGCCCTGCCACTCGGCGCCGGCGGGCGGCATCGCGACGACGATGCGTCGACATTCGCCGGCGTCGAGCGTGCGCAGCGTCGCATAGAGCGCACGGGCGTACGCGGCCGGTGCCGTCGGCGCTGCCACTGCGTGCGCACCCGGCGCGCACGCGGCGAGGATTGCCGGCGGCGCGAAGAGGCCGACGACTTCACCCGTGGCGCGCAGCGCCGCGACGCGGGCGACATAGTGCTCGGGCGCGACGAGTTCGAGCGGCGTGCGCGGCGCGTAATGGGCGGGCAGCGCACCCGCCACGCGCGGCGGCACCGTGTCATCGTCCGGCGTGCCGATCGCACCGATACACGCGCGGATGTCGTCATCCGTGATCATGCCGGGCCGCAGCACGCGCGGTACACCACCGCTGACATCGACGATCGTCGATTCGATACCGACGGCGCACGAGCCGCCATCGAGCACGACGGCCACCGCAGCACCGAGTTCCTCGATGACATGCGCGGCGCTCGTCGGGCTCAGGCGGCCGAAGCGGTTCGCCGACGGCGCGACGATGCCGTCGATGCCGGCGGCCTGTGCCGCTTCAAGCAGCGCATGCGCGAGCGGGTGATCGGGACAGCGCACGGCAACGGTGTCCTGGCCGCCGGTGATCGCGTCGCGTACGCCCGGGGCACGTTTCAACACGAGCGTCAGCGGCCCCGGCCAGAAGCGCGCGGCGAGCGCGTGCGCGGCGGGCGGGATCTCACGTGCCCACTGCGTCAGCGCGCTCGCATCGGCGAGATGCACGATGACGGGATGATCGGCCGGGCGGCCCTTGGCCGCATAGAGCCGCGCGACGGCGGCGGGATCGCGCGCATTGGCGCCGAGGCCATAGACGGTTTCGGTCGGGAAAGCGACGAGCAGGCCGGCACGCAAGGCGGCGACCGCGCGCGCGATCGCGGCTTCATCTGCAGGGATGTCGGTCATCGTCGCAGGATAGCGCAGGGTGCGCGTCACGGGCCCCGTTTACCGGATCGCGGCGTGCAGATCTGGATCGATCACTAGACGGGTGCGCCGTTCAGCGGCATTCCTCGTCGAGAAAACGTCGCCGGCGCGCGATCTCTTCCTCGGTCGCGCGAGCTTCGTCCTGCAGCAACTGTTCAAGTTCGAGCGCGGCGGCTTCACAGGCATCGGCGTGACGCAGATCCTCGTCGGCAAGCGCCGGATCGGCGAGTTCGGGAAACGCCGCGCAATAGGTGTTCATTTCTTCCTGGTAGTGCGCGATTTCTGCCTGCCGTTCGGCTTCTTCCAGATACTCGCGCGGACCGCTGTAGACATCCTGCTGGGGCGGCGGGCGTTTGACGCGATACGCGCCGTTCGCATCGCGATAGACGGGCCGCCCGCTTTCGAGCGCCGCCAGCGCCCAGCGCGCCCGATCGCAGCGCGCGCGGCTCATCGCCGTTTCCTCGGCGGCCCGTGCGTCCTCGCGCGCCGCGCGACTTTCTTCGCGCTTCGCCGCCGCGTCGCGCGCCGCGTCGCGTGCGTGCAAGGTCTGCTGGCGCTGCGCCCGATCCTCGTCCGTCAGCGGCGAGGGTCGCGAGCTGACCCCGATGCGCTCGGCCTGTACGCCTGGCGGCGGCTGATCCCCGAAATGCACCTGGCCGGCCGCATCTTTCCACCGCCACGTGTCGCTCAGCGCCAGGCCCGGCCACAGGCAGGCCAGCACGCAGACCCAGGGAATGGTTTTCCGGATTGACATCGACTCGCCTCCGCGCAGAATGCTCGCCGCCACGCGCTGAACGACAGCGTAACGCAGCCTCCTCGGCGCTGGCGATCCGACATCGTCCTGATACGGTGTCGCCCTCCTCGTCCGTCACGGAGTCCGTCATGCGCCCGACGCTCGTGTTCCTGTCCCTTTTCGTACTGGCTGCGGTGCTGACGACGCCCGCGGCTTTCGCCTTCGCCGACGACGATGAGGGCGATCGCGTGATCTACGCCAACAGCCCGAAGGATCGCTACGAGGCGAAGATCGAGATGCTCGAAAACCGGGCTGCCGCGCGCAAGGCGCAGTGCCGCGGCTCCGGGGTCGGCGGCCGCAGCTTCTGCACGCAGGAGATCGAGAAGGAGCTGCGCGAGAAGAAACGGGAAGCCAAGGTGAAGTACGAGGCCGAGATCGCCGCGCCCGACAAGTCCGAATAGCGCACCGCGGCCGCCCTGTCCGCGAGTGTCGGCACCCTTGTCAGCGTCGTGCGCCGGTCGGGACGAGTGCCCGATAGAGCGCGAGATAATCGCGCGCGCTGTGCGTCCATGAATGGTCGGCGGCCATGCCGTTCTGCATCACCGCCCGCCACGCGGGAGGATCCGCGAACAGCGCCGCGGCACGCTGCAGCGCCTGCAGGAAAGCGTCGACGCGCGTCGCGTCGAACATGACACCGGTCGGCCGATCATCGGCGAGATCGCGCACGCTGTCGGCGAGCCCGCCGGTACGCCTGACGATCGGCACCGCGCCGTAGCGTTGGCTGTAGAGCTGGGACAGTCCGCAGGGCTCGAAGCGCGAAGGCATCAGAAACGCGTCGATGCCGCCGAACAGCCGATGCGACAGCGCCGCGTCATACCCGATCCGACATGCAACCCGCCCGGGCCGCTGCTGCGCGAGTGCGCGCACCGCACGTTCGTGGTCGGGATCGCCACTGCCGACTATCACGCACTGCCAGTGCGCCGGCGCCTGTCGCAACGCGCCGAGGATCAAGTCGATGCCCTTCTGATCGGTGAGGCGGCTGACGACACCGAGCAGGAACGCCGTGTCGTCGTGCGGCAGGCCGAACTCGGCCTGCAACGCACGGCGGTTGGCGCGCCGGCGGTCGAGAGTCTGCGCGGTATAGGTCGCCGCGAGCAGCGGATCGCCGGCCGGATCCCAGACCTCGGTATCGATCCCGTTCAGTATTCCGCACAGATCCGCGCCGCGTGCGCGCAGCAATCCATCGAGGCCGTGGCCGAGCGCCGGCGTCAGGATCTCGCGCGCATAGGTCGGGCTGACCGTCGTCACGCGGTCGGCGAACACGAGGCCACCCTTCATCAGCGCACAGCGACCGTGGAATTCGAGCCGCTCGTAGTGCCACCACGCCTCCGGCAGCCGCAGATGCTCGAATTCGCTGCGCGAACACAGGCCGAGGAAGGCGAGGTTATGGATCGTGAACACCGTGCGCGGCCGCCCCGGCAGGCGCGTCAGTAGCGCGGGCAGCAAGGCCGTCGGCCAATCGTGGGCGTGGACGAGATCGGCATGCCAGTCGGCGGCGGCGACGAGTGCCGTCACCGCGTGACAGTAGTACGCATAGCGATATGCGTTGTCGTCGAAGTCACGACCGTCGCTGTCCGCGTACGGACCTCCCGGGCGATCGAACAGCGACGGACAGTCGATGAGCAGGAGTTCGAGACCCGGCGCGAGCGTGAGCGCGAGCACGTCGGCG
>JADZCB010000043.1 GCA_020851775.1 Gammaproteobacteria bacterium | reverse complement strand
GGCAATCTGCCTTGCGCCGCCAGCATCGAGTCGTAGCCCGGCTGCCGCAGCAGCTCATGCAACTGGCGCCTGCGCACGCCGCAATTGCCGCCGTCGTACAGTGGAAACACCATCGCGTCGCGCATGAGACGGCTCAACGGCGAATCCGCAATGTACGACTCGACGCCGACGACCTGCATCGCCGAATACACGACTTTCACTGCAAGTTCTGAGCAGTACACCTTCGTCATCACCGCGAGTTCCTCACTGCGTCCGCCGGTGAGATCGAAATCGTGACAGGCTTTCCAGGTCAGATAGCGGGCCGATTCGAGCTGCATCTTGATGTCGGCCAGCATGAAGCCGACGTTCTGGTGTTCGATCACCGGTACGGCACCGAGACGTTTTTCGCTGCGCGCGAACTCGAGCGCATGCTCGAAGGCGGCGCGCATCACGCCGACGCACGCTGCGCCGATCAGGGCGGCGGTCCAGGAAAAGGTGCCGTTGATGATTTTTTTGCCGTCGCCGGGACGGCCGATGAGGTTGTCGACCGGTACACGCACGTCGGTGAAGTTCACCGCCGGGGTCACGACGCCGCGATGTCCCAGGGTGTCGTAGACGGATACGACTTCTATGCCAGGCGTGTCACCCGGGACCGCGATCACGGCCAGGGACTCGTCTGCTCCCTTGTGCTTGTCCGTTCTGCATACGACCGTGTAGAGATGTGCGCCTTTCTTGTGCCAGCCGGTGCCGTTCGTGGTGTAGTGCTTCTGCCCGTTGATGATCCAGTGATCGCCGTCGCGGCGGGCCAGGGTCTGCATTCCGGCAGGCGGCTGATTGGAGTCGTAGTTTGCGCCGCCCGCGACGTCGGTGAAGGCAAATGAGGCGAGCAGTTCGCCGTCTTCGTCGGCGGCGAAGTCCCGGAAGAATCTGCTCTTCTGTTCGTGCGTGCCGAACTGGATGATGGGCTGCAGGCCGAGGCCCGTTGCGAGCAGCGTCGTCGGTACGTTCGTATCGACCCGCGTGAGTTCCTCCGCCGCGAGCGCGAAGTCGATCATCGAGAAGCCGAGGCCGCCGTACTGCTCGGGCAGGTAGGCGCGGGTGAAGCCGGCGCGGGCCATCTCGCGATAGGCTTCGCGCGTGGAGAGGAACGCGTCCCAGGGATCGGGGATGCGGTCGATTCGCTCTGCTATCCGGGTGAGGAATCGCGCCGCAAACGCGGCGGCATTGGCCTGGATCTCGCGCTGAGTGTCGCTGAGGCTGAAATCGATCGCCATGGACTTGCCCTCTGTCGGAAAGCGCGTTGGACCGGAAAGCATAACGATTGCGGCAAGTCCGTGCCGGCACCGGTCGAGTTTTCTACCGACGCGGCCCGAACGACGTCATGCCTGAACTGCGTCTATTTGAACCCGGTACAGGCGGTCTCGCAATCCGCGGCGGGCAAGCGGTGAGACTGGGTCGCGTCGCCCGGCGAAGCCTCCCGGTGCCGTGCGCTTCATACGTGCCGAACGGTGCGATCGAGCGCTGAGCGGGCGTCGTTCGCTAGGGGGGGGCGAAAACCGGACGAGATGCGGGGCGCCGATGACGCTTTTCCAGAACGAGCGGGTGAGATCGGCGGCCGCCAGCCAGTCGGTACGCGGCGCCGGCGTTGGCATCACGAGGCCGCATTGCCACCGAAGATTTCTCCACGTAGCGGCGCATCGGCGAGCTTCGGAAATTCGTCGCAGCGACGCGCGTGCTGCGGGCCGAGGATTGTCAAGAATTTTTACGGCGGGATCAGGAAGAAGCGGGCAAGTGCTTGAATAAAAGGAGGCGAGGTGTTCTGGTTTGAATATTGCCTATTCGCTATGGACCTGGGTCGATGACAGATTGCGAAAAGCGCAGCGGCGCGGCGAACTCGGGCGTGTGCCGGACGTGCCGACACGACACGGGTCCTAGATGGAATTGTTCGGCGCTTGCTTCAAGAGGAGAGACGTCATGGCCAAGTCGATGACCACATTCCCGCGTCCGTTGCGTGACGGTGGCGGCAGCGACAGGTGCCGACGCGTTGCCCGGTTGGGCGCAGGCCTGGCGCCGATCCTGTTCATGGTCCCGGTGGTACCGGCCGGCGCCTGGGTCATCGACCAGCAGTCGACGGTGAACATCACGGGATCGGCAGATTACGCCGTGTTCGACGAGTCGACACTGATTCCGATAATGGATATCGCCCCTTCGATCCCGTACGGAGCGGGCTGGGGCAAGGTCGGTCTGTGGGCTGGCGCCGGCGGGCACGCCGATATCGACGCGCGGTTCGGTGCCGGTCTGCGCAGCGTGTTGAACCTTGCGTCGAAGGCCCAGACGCGCACCGTGATCATTCCGGAGAAGAAAGACCCCGTCGTCGGGGACGCGTTCTTCCTCTACAACAGCATCGATTCGCTCGGCATCCAGAAACTGAGTCTCGCTTCCGAAGGCGTCTACGGCTACGCCGATCTGCTGCTCGATCTCGGTGGCTGGGCCCAGGCCAAAGCATGCCTCGGTGTTTGCATCTCCGCGAAACTCGGTTTGAAGGCCAAGACGGACGTTTCGTTGGCCAGGATCGACCACGACGGACTGGAACTCTTCGGCCAGACCGTCGATGAGTCGGCACCTTTTGCGTACAAATGGCCGGGCGGTTTCGCGGAGGCGACCGGCAATATCCCGACATTTTCAAAGACCTTCAGCAATATCGGATTCGGCGCCACGGCGTACGCGAAACAGGAATCGATGTTCTCGGTGAAGATGGATGTCGCCGAACTGGTGGCCAAAGCCGCCGCCTTCCCAATCCCGCTCGAAGGGGATTTGATGGGTTTCGGCTACGAGCTGCTGAGCCTCGACGCCTACGCCGGCGTCAATCTGCGGCAGGACATGGTGTTCAAACCGACCGCGTTGCAGACGGTGTACGAGTTTTCAGCGCCGGTCGAGATGCGCGTCAATGGTACCTGGCTACCTCTCAATTCCCTGTTTCTGCCCCTCGGTGATGAGGTGGGCGTAGAACTGCGCAGCCTGAACGCCTCGGCGCTGAGCATCACGCAGCATCATCGTTTGAACTATGACGTCGATTTCGATTTCGACCTGGTCGTCAACGCCGGGCTCGAACTCGACGCGCTCGCGCTGCACGGCTTTGGCCTCGAGCTCGGTCCCCTGCTCAATCCAGATCCCTGGAACCTCAATCTCGCCAGTCTCGATCTCTATTCCGGGCATAAAGGCGGCACCATCGTCACGACCGGCGGGACATCGACGCTCAAGTTCCAGACCGAGACTTACGAGATCGTCAATGGCGAGCCGGTGTTGACCGAACATTGTCTGGTCGTCGGTGGATGTTCCAGCACCGGCTACGTGACCGTACGCACCGATCTCGGCGGCGGAGTCGTCGAAGAAGCGATCCATCGGGTGACCAATTACGGAGATACCTGCAATGATTCTCTCCGGTGGGACTGTGAATACGACTTGAGCTTCCTGCCGCTCGTGACCCAGCGACAGGTGACCGACATCGTCGATCCTCTGCCTTGGTACGACGACACGGATTTGCTGACGGCGCTGGAGGCCGCCGGGATCATGCCGCCGGCCGCCGACTGGTTTACCCCGTACGATATTTTCGACGTCGGCGGCGATTTCGCACCGGATTTCGCCGCGCTCGGTGCGTTGCTCGCTGCGAACCCGCTGACCGAAGCGCCGGCATCGGACGCCGCCGCGATGCTCGATTCCCTGCGCGTGCTCGGTGTCGATCCGGACCAGCCGTTCCCGCCGCACGAGGTCCCCACCGGACAACCGTACGAAGCGCTCTACGGCGCGACGGAGGATCGCAACGGCGAGATCGCCCTGACCGTGCCCGAGCCCGCCACGCCCGCTTTGCTCGTCGTCGCGGGTCTCGCCTTCGGCATCGCCCGCAAGCAGCGCGCGGCACGACGGATCGGCGAGGTCGTCGCCTAAGGAGATGCTGCAAAAGGCAGCGTGGGCCAGTGCGCGAGCACTTGATTCACGGAGATGAGCCCAAACTCGTTTCAGGTTCGGCGATTCTGAACGAGTCCACGCGGGACTCGTTCAGAGCTTCCCTGATCCTCACACCGGATCGGCGCCGCAACAGGCGCGACCGACGCCACCTCACAACGCCATCTTGCGCACCGGGTTCTTGCCGTCCCAGCCCTTCGCCGCGTCTTCGACCATCAGGAACAGATCCTTGAACACCGCCGAGTTGTCCCACAGTTCGGTGTAATGGCCGATTTTCGCGACGGTGTCGAAATAGGTCAGCGGGGCGCCGCCGACGGTGCATTCGAACGCAGCCGCGAAACCCTGCGCCTTGTAGTGTGCGCAGGCGGCTGCGTAGTCGACGGGCATCACGCCGAAGTGGTGGACGCCGACGCGGCCCGCATCGAGAAATTCCTTGTAGACCGACGGTTCGTCGTTGTGCTGGTAGATCAGTTCGATCTGGAGCGCACCGCTGTTGCCGAGCGCCAGGCTGACATCGACGTTCGACGGCTTGCCATGGAAGCGCTGGTCGAGCAGCGCGCAGTGTTCGAACAGAAAGAACGGCCCGACTTTCAGCTCGGTCGTCCAGTAGTGCAGCGCGGCGTCGAGGTCGCGCACCACGTAGGCAAGTTGCCGAATGGTCTCCAGCGGCTGGGTCATGTCACTTCCTCCGGGGTGGGTGTTTCGCCGACACTACGCCGGACGCCATGCGTTTGGCCAGCCCCGCATGGGTCATGTCCGCCATTCCGTCCACGCCAACGAAAAAGGGGTTCCGCCACCATGCATCCGCCACGATTCGGCCTGTTCCTGTTGCCCAACGATGTCCGCGAAGCGGTCACCGCCGCCCGCCGCGCCGAAGACGACGGTTACTACTCGGTTTCCGTCAATGATCACTTCTATTCGCCGTTCGGCGGCGCGCGCACGCCGCAGCTCGAATGCTTCACGGTGCTGACCGCGATGGCGATGGTGACGCGTCGTGTGAAACTCGCGCCGGCCGTCGTCGCCGCGTCGTTCCGCTCGCCGTCGTTGCTGGCGAAGTGCGCGACGACGCTGGATCATGCGAGTGAAGGACGCTTGATTCTCGGGCTCGGTGCGGGCTGGCAGGTCAGCGAATACGTCGCGCACGGCTATCCGTTTCCGCCGACGGCGCAGCGCGTCGAAGAACTCGGTGAACACCTGCAGATCCTCAAGACCTTGTGGACGCAGGACGAACCGGCATTCGCCGGCAAGTATTTCTCGATTGCCAACGGCGGCAACAATCCGAAGCCGCTGCAGCGCCCGGGCCCGCCGATCATGCTCGGCGGGTCGGCGCCGTCGATACTGAAACTCGCCGCCGAGCATGCGACGGTGTTGAACATCATTCCGCCGACCTCCAACGGCAAGGACTTTCCGAACGATCCGGTGGCGACGGTGAAGTTCACGCTGGATGTGATGAAGAAGAAGATCGCCTCGCTCGGCGAGTTGATGCGCGCGAACGGCCGCCGGCCGTCCGACATGGAGCTCGGCGGACTGCTGCTGCTCGGTATGTCGCGCCGCGAGAACGATCCCGCGCTCGCCGACATGGCGAAGAAGCTCGGTTATCCCGATCTCGCCGCCGCGCAACGCTCGCCGGTCGCCCTGCTCGGCACGCCGGCCGAGGTGCGCGACGAAATCGCACGCCGCATCGAGGACACCGGGGTCACCTATTACATGATGTTCGCCGCGACCGACGAGTCGTGGACGTTGTTCTCGAAGGAGGTCCTGCCGCACTTCGCGCGCTGAGCGCTCGCTCTCACAGCCCGGAAGACGCACGACGGAATCCGGGTTCCGGCCTCGCGGCGAACAGCGAGGCCGTCTTTGCCACCAAGAACACAGAGGACGACAGAGAGGAACGAGACGGTCGACAATGCATGTGTCCGGACGTCGCACACGAAGTCGGTACGCCCCGAAACCTGCACTCACGCCATCTCGATCCCGTCTGTGTTCTCGGTGTTCTTGTGGCAAAAACGACCTTGAAGGCGGCGGCAGGTGGTGAGGGCTACGCCGCCTTGCTGCGCCGACCGTTTTGCACGGGGGACGGCGGGCGGCGGTGGAACTGTCCGTCCTTCATCACCAGCAGGATCTTCGTGCGATCCTGCAGCAGCGTCAGATCGGCGAGTGGATCGCCATCGATCATGATCAGATCGGCGAGATAGCCGTCTTTGACACGCCCCAGCAGCTCACCGCCGTCGCCGGTCCAGGCTTCGCCGCCGTAGGCGGTGGCCGCGCGCAGCGCTTCCCAGGGCTTCATGCCGAAGAGATTCACCATGTGTTCCAGATCGCGGCAGTCCTGGCCGATCGGCAGCCACGCAAAGCCGTAGTCGCCGAACGGCAGCACGCGGATCCCGGCCTTGTGCATTTTCGTCATCGTCTTGCAGCCTTCGACCAGTTCGCGCTTGTTGCCGATGGCGGTCGCGACTTCCTCGGTGATGCCCCAGTCCTTGGCTTCGTAGGTCGTGTTGTAACGTGCGGCGATCGCCGGGATCACCCAGTGGCGGCGTGCGTGCTTGGCGAGCAGATCGATCGTCGCGTCGCTCGCGAAAGTGGCGTGGTTGATGAATTCGACGCCGAACCTGATGCACTGGCGCACGCCGCTGTCGGCATGCGCATGCGCGGCGACACGCTTGC
>JADZCB010000042.1 GCA_020851775.1 Gammaproteobacteria bacterium | reverse complement strand
CGGTGGCCCGGTGACGGTGACGCATCCCGAGGCGACGCGTTATTTCATGACGATACCGGAGGCCTGTCAGCTCATTCTGCAGGCCGCGGCGGTCGGCAGCGGCGGCGACATCTTCGTGCTCGACATGGGAGAGCCGGTCAACATCACCTACCTCGCCGAGCAGATGATCCGGCTGTCGGGGCATGTCCCGGGTGAAGAGATCCGCATCGTCTACACCGGCTTGCGGCCCGGCGAGAAACTGCGCGAAGAGTTGTTCCACGCCGAGGAGAACCTGCGCCAGACGCCGCATCCGAAGCTGTTGCTCGCGGCGCATACGCGCCTCGAATCCGCGCATATCCAGGATCTGTACGAACGCCTGATCCAGGCCTGCGATGCATTCGACGAAACCCGCATCCGTACACTGTTGACCGAGGCGGTGCCCGAGTTGTCGGATGTGCCCGCACGATCCGCCGCGCGTGACAGCACCGTGCTTCAATTCAAACGGCATTAGACAGAAGGAATCTGGACGTGACCCCGAAGGTACGCAAGGCAGTTTTTCCCGTCGCCGGCCTCGGCACCCGCTTTTTGCCCGCGACCAAGGCGAATCCGAAGGAGATGCTGCCGGTCGTCGACAAACCGCTGATCCAGTACGCCGCCGAGGAGGCGGTGGCCGCCGGAATCGATGAACTGATCTTCGTCACCGGCCGCGCCAAGCGTTCGATCGAGGATCATTTCGACAAGGCCTACGAGCTGGAAGCCGAACTCGAGAAGAACAACAAGGCGAAGATGCTCGAGATCATCGGCAACATCCTGCCGTCACACGTATCGTGTATCTACATCCGGCAAGCCGAGGCGCTCGGTCTCGGCCACGCCGTGCTCTGCGCCCGGCCGGCGATTGGCGACGAGCCGTTCGCCGTGATTCTGGCCGATGACCTGATCGACGGCCGGCCCAAGGGCTGTCTGGCGCAGATGGTGGAGGTGTTCACGCACTACAACTGCGGCGTCATCGCCGTGCAGCCGGTGCCCCGCGAAGACACCGACAAATACGGCATCGTCGAAGTGCAGCCGATCGATTCGCGGGTCGGCAAGATTCACAGCATCGTCGAGAAGCCGAAACCCGATGTCGCGCCGTCGAACCTCGCGGTCGTCGGGCGTTACATCCTGCCGGCGAGCATCATGGGCATCCTCGCACACACGCAGCGCGGGGCGGGTGGGGAAATCCAGTTGACCGACGGTATCGCAACGCTGCTGACCCAGCAGCAGGTGCTCGCGTATGAATTCGAGGGCATCCGTTACGACTGCGGTTCCAAGCTCGGTTACCTGGAAGCGACGATCGACTATGCGCTGCGCCACCCGGAACTGAAGGATCAGTTCCGCGGATTGCTGAAGGACAAGCTGAAAACCCTCGCGTAGCGGGGTGCAGCGCGCTACGAGGGAACCGGCACGGCAGGGGCGGCGGCAGCCGCGATTACGGCGTTGTCCTTGCGGCTAGCGCATATCGCGCCTGCCGGCGCTCCTACAGGGGCGCGGGCAAGGTAGGAGTGGCGGCAGCCGCGAGGGGAGTTTGCGCCCCGCGTCAGAGACGTGACAGCAGGCTGCGTTTGCGCGCGAGCTCGGCCTGGAGGTAAGTCAATGCGCGCACCGACTGATCGTCGTCCGGGCACCCGGCCGCGGCGATTAGTTGCTCCAGTTCGCGCACCTCTTCCTCGAGTTCCTCGTGCTCGCCGGAGACGCCGAGCAGCGGGAAAAAGGCCTCGAGCTGTTTCAGTTCGTCGACCAGTGCATTCCAGCCTTCAGATGCCATATGAGCCCCCATCGTCGACTCTCCCTCGAAGCGGTTTTCAGTTTGGCGTAACGATCTGATCGTTTTTATTATTTTGATCTGGTAACGCGCTGATCTTTAAGCCGATGGTATATGATTCTCACAAAACACTTCAAGCAGTCAAGTTGAAATTGATCGCTCAAGCTATTGATCCCGTCACCCCGATCCGGACAACTTCATCACCATGAGCCCGAAACCCGTGACCGTTCCCCACGCGGTCGTCACACCCGACAACGTCCTCGCCGTGCTGTCGCAGGCCGAGGTCAACAAGCTCTGCAACGCGCGCCAGGGGCCGGTCTTCGACATCTTCCGTCGCTGTGCGCTCGCGGCGCTGAGCAGCGGCGTCGCCACCGACAACGCGCGCGAACTGCTCACTACCCACGCCGATTTCGAGATCGCCTTCGAACAGGTCGACCGGGGCTTGCGCCTTCATCTGCGCAATGCGCCGGGCCATGCGTTCGTCGATGGCCAGATGATCCGGGGCGTCCAGCAGCAACTCTTCGCCGTGTTGCGCGACATCGTTTTCATCGCCGGCGAGCTGAGCCAGCGCGACCGCTTCGACCTGTCGACCCCCGCCGGGGTCACGGACGGCGTTTTTCACATCCTGCGGCACGCCGGCCTGTTGCGCGCCGGTCCCCAGCGCGGGGTGGCGGTGTGCTGGGGCGGTCATTCGATCGGGCGCACCGAATACGAGTACTGCAAGGACGTCGGCTACCAGCTCGGCCTGCGCGGGCTCGACGTCTGCACCGGTTGCGGGCCGGGGGCGATGAAGGGACCGATGAAAGGGGCGGCGATCGCGCATGCGAAGCAGCGCCTCGTCGGCGCGCGCTACATCGGGATCACCGAGCCCGGCATCATCGCCGCCGAAGCCCCGAATCCGATCGTCAGCGATCTCGTCATCATGCCGGACATCGAAAAGCGCCTCGAAGCCTTCGTGCGCCTCGGCCACGGCATCGTCGTCTTCCCCGGCGGCGTCGGCACCGCCGAAGAGGTGCTGTACCTGCTCGGCGTGCTCGCCCACCCCGACAACGTCGATATTCCGCTGCCACTCGTGCTGACCGGACCGGCAGAGAGTGCGGCCTATTTCGACCG
>JADZCB010000041.1 GCA_020851775.1 Gammaproteobacteria bacterium | reverse complement strand
TTCGTGCGCCGTGCGCGCGAGACGGTACAGACGCTTGACCATTGAATCGCCATGCGTGCGACGCTGCGAGATCGCGCCGGCGACGCACCTCTGCCGTGGCTGCGGCCGCACGCTGGCGGAAATCGCCGATTGGACACGCTATTCGCCAGCCGAGCGTCGGCGCATCATGGCCGGGCTGCCGGAGCGCCTGGCGCAGCACATCGAAGACACCGCTGCGCGGTCCTGAGCACCGACGCAGCCATCGACCTCGAGGAGGAAACATGGACCTGAGAACGCTGGAGTTCGCAGTCGCCAACGGCGTCGCGACGATCACGCTCGACCGCCCGGACGCCGCCAATGCGCTCGATCTGCGCATGTCCGAAGAACTCTTGTACGTCGCCTCGCACTGCGATTCGAATTGCGACATCCGCGCCGTGATCCTCACCGGCCGTGGCCGGATGTTCTGCGCCGGCGGCGACGTCATGAGCTTCGCCGCCGCGGGCGACGGCGTCAGCGAGATGATGCGCAACATGACCGCCTTCCTGCACAGCGCTGTCGCGCGCTTCCTGCGCATGAACGCACCGCTGATCACCGCGGTGAACGGGGCCGCCGCCGGTGCGGGCCTCAGCATGGCACTGATGGGCGACATCATCCTCGCCGCGAGTTCGGCGAAATTCACGATGGCGTACACGAAGATCGGCGTGACGCCCGATGGCAGCAGCACCTATATGTTGCCACGTCTCGTCGGCATCGCGCGGGCGAAGGAGATGATCCTGCTGAATCCGACCTACTCGGCGGACGAGGCGCTTGCGCAAGGGCTGGTGACGGCCGTCGAGCCGGATGCGCAGTTGATGGCGCGGGCGCAGGCGCTCGCCGCCGCTTTCGCGAGCGGGCCGACCGTCGCCTATGGCGAAGCGAAGCGCCTGCTCGCCGACAGCTTCTCGAATTCGCTCGAGACCCAGATGGAGATGGAGACGCGCGCGATTGCCGGTCTCGCCGCGCATACGCATGATGCGAGAGAAGGCTTCAGAGCGTTCGCCGAGAAGCGCAAGCCGCGCTTCGAGGGACGCTGAGATGAAGGCGGTCGTCCTCCACGAAACGGGCGGTCCGGACAAGCTGCGTATCGAAGACGTGCCGACACCCGAGCCCGGCGCGGGCGAAGTGCGCGTCGCACTGAAGGCCTCGGCGCTCAACCGGCGCGACTACTGGATCACCATCGGCGCCTATCCGCGCATCCGCTTCCCGGCGATCATCGGCTCTGACGGCGCCGGCGTGATCGACGCGGTCGGTGCCGGCGTACCTGCCGCGCGCGTCGGCGAGGAGGTCGTGCTCTATCCGGCGCGCGAATGGGGACTCGACTGGCGGTGCGGGGGCACGAACTTCCGCGTGCTCGGCATGCCCGATCAAGGCACGTTCGCCGGCTATCACTGCACACCGGCCGACAATGTTTTTGCCAGACCCGCGCACTTGTCCTGGAGTCAGGCGGCGGCATTTCCGCTCGCCGGGCTCACGGCGTGGCGCGCGGTCGTCACCCACGGTGAAGTCAGGCCGGGACAGACGGTACTCGTGACCGGCATCGGCGGTGGCGTCGCGACCTTCGCCTTACTGTGGGCGAAGTATCACGGCGCGAGCGTGTATGTCACGAGCGGCAGCGACGACAAGCTCGAACAGGCGAAGCGCCTCGGCGCCGCCGGCGGCGTCAGCTACCGCACGGCGGACTGGAGCCGGCAGATCCGCGAGATGTCCGGCGGCATCGATCTCGTGATCGACAGTGCCGGCGGCAATGTCGTCAACGCCGCGCTCAATACCCTGAACAACGGCGGCCGTTACGTGTTCTTCGGCGCGACGCTCGGCAATCCCGACGAAGGGCTCGAAATGGCGAAGATCTTCTTCCGCCAGATCCGCCTGCAGGGCACGACGATGGGCTCGCCGGCCGAATTCGCGGCGATGCTCGCGTACATCGACAAGCACCGCATCGAACCCGTCGTCGATCAGATCTACAAACTCGACGACGCCGTCACCGCCTGCACGCGGCTGGAAATCAGCGATCAGATGGGCAAGCTGGTCTTGTTGAACGAGTGAGGTATCAAATATGGGGACAGATTTATTTCCGCTCGATTTTCGATTTCAAAAATAAATCTGTCCCCCTTACCCCGATTTCAGCACCGCGTTGATCTCCGCGCCCGGCGCGGCATCGGCAAAGCCTTCGAAACTGCCCGCATCGGCAATCAGCCGGGCCGCGCGCATCAAACCGCCCCAGGCGGCCCGCGCCAGCGCGCCGCCGACACTGATGCGACGCGCGCCGAGCGCCTCCAGCTCCGTCACGGTCAGTTCGCTCGGCGTGCCCATCAATACGTTGACGGGCTTCGGCGCCACGACCTTCACCACGGCGGCGATCTGCTCGCGCGTCGCGAGGCCCGGCGCATAGAGACAATCCGCACCCGCCGCCGAATACGCCTGCAGGCGCCGTATCGCCTCGCCGAGATCCGGGCGGCCACGAATGAGGCCTTCGCTGCGCCCGGTCAGCAGCACGTCGGCGCCGGATTCGTCGATCGCCCGCCGGGCCGCCGCGATGCGCGCGGCCGCGAGATCGACGTCATAGAGCGGGTTCGCCATGTCGCCGGTGTAATCCT
>JADZCB010000040.1 GCA_020851775.1 Gammaproteobacteria bacterium | reverse complement strand
TTCAGGCCCGTCGCCGTCGACAGGTTGAATTCGCGATCGGCGAGCCGGCGGGCGCGAGGATCGGCATACGCGTCCACATCGACGGGCCGGTCCGCGATCGCGAGCAGGCGGCCCCGGTACATCGGATAGATCTGCGGGTCGGGGAAGCCGCGCGTCGCCAGAAATCCCGCCAGCGGGGCCGTTTCGTCGGGCTGGATATTGATCAGGAATTGATCGGGCGCGTCGGAGGGCAGTGTCGCGCGCCATTCGGTCAACAAATCGCCGCGCAGTACGCCGAGCAGCAGCAAGGCCAGTACACCGAGTCCGAGTGCGACGATCTGCCATACGCTGTGCCGTCTGCGGCGCACGAGATTGGCGAGTCCTGCGCGCGAGGCGACGCCGGTGTAGCGGCGGAATCGCGCGACGAGCGCGACGAGGCCGTGGCCGGCACCTGCCAGCGCCCCGAGTGTCGCGGCGAAGCCCGCCAGCGCCCAGGCCGTCAGCCGCCAGTCGCCGCTGCCCCACGGCGCGAGCAGCCCGAGCGCGAGGGTCGCGTAGAGCGCAGTGGACGCGCCGCGCGTGGGCGGCGGCTCGACGTCGGCGCGCAGGATGCGCAGTGGCGGCACGTCGCGCAATTCGAGCAGCGGTGCCAGCGCGAAGCCGGCCACCGCGACGACGCCGCCGACCAGGCCGTGCAGCGCCGGACGCCACGACGGCAGCGGCAGAGCCGCCTGGGTCCAATCCTCGAGAATGTGCGCGAGCACGAACTGCAGCGCGTAACCCGCTGCCGTACCGAGTGCGGCCGCCAGCATGCCGAGCACGACGAATTCGGTCAGCAGCAGCCAGGCGAGTTGGCGCCGCGTCGTGCCGAGCGTGCGCAACAGGGCGATTCCGTCGAATCGCGCTCGCGCGAAACTGCGTGCGGCGAGCAGGATCGCGACCCCGGACAGCGTCGTCGTCACCAGTGTCGCGAGCCCGAGAAACTGGTTCGCGTGCGTCATCGCCGTCCGGATTTCCGGTCGCGCGTCACCCGGCGTCTGCCAGCGGGCGTGCGGGCCCGGTTCGACGGCGTGGCGGAAACGCGCGAGCGCCTCGTGTTCGCCGGCGACCAGCAGACCGTGTTGCACGCGGCTGCCCGGCGCGATGAGCCCCGTCTGCGGCAGATCTGCCAGATTCATCAGGACGCGCGGGGCGATTGCGAAGAAGCTGCCGGCACGATCGGGCTCGAGCAGCACGAGCTTCGATGCTCTCAGTCGCGCGTCGCCGATCGCGATTTCGGCCCCGAGGGAGAGCCCGAGTCGCGACAGCAATCGCGCCTCGACCCACACTTCGCCAAGCGGCGGAATGCCGTCGGCGCGGCGGCCGGGGCCGAAAGCGGTGTCGCCGATGCGCAGTTCGCCGCGCAGCGGATAGCCGTCGCCCACCGCCTTGAGTTCGACGAGCTGCAAGTCCGCACCGTGGGCGACGACACTGCGCATCGCGAGAATTTCGGTCGTGGCGAGCCCCGCGTCGTGCGCGGCGCTGCGGGCGGACGCGGGCAGGGGCTCGCTGGAGAGCAGGGCGAGATCGCCAGCGAGCAGCGCGCTCGACTGGGCTTCCAACGCGAGGCGTACACGATCGGTGAAGGCGCCGACCGCGGTGATGGCGGCGACTGCGACGAGTGCGGCGAGCACGATGACGATGCACGGGGCGCTGCGCAGATCACGCCGACACAGCCGTCCGGCGACGCGCAGTGTCGTCACGATCGATGGCGCCGTCGTGATTCCCGTGTCAATCATCCTGAATCTGTCCGTTGTGCAGGCGGATGCGACGTTCGCAGCGGCGCGCGAGGTGTTCGTCATGCGTGACCAGCATCAGCGTCGTGCCGGCCTCGCGCTGCAGACGGAACAACAGATCGATCACCGTCTCCGCCGTGCGTTCGTCGAGATTGCCGGTCGGTTCGTCGGCGAGCAGCAAGCCGGGTCGCATGCAGTAGGCGCGGGCGAGCGCGACGCGCTGCTGCTCGCCGCCTGAAAGCTGTCGAGGATAGTGCGCGAGGCGGCCGGCGAGGCCGACTTCGGTGAGTGTCTCGGTGGCGCGCGCACGCGCGTCGGCAGCGCCGGCGAGTTCCAGCGGCAGCATCACGTTTTCAAGGGCGGTGAAGGCCGGCAGCAAATGGAACTGCTGGAAGACGAATCCCACGTGGGCCCGGCGCACGCGGGCGCGGCCGTCCTCGTCGAGCGCGCCGAGATCGTGGCCGGCCAGCACGACGCGCCCGGTCGTCGGCAACTCGAGGCCGGCGAGCAGCGCGAGCAGCGTCGATTTACCGGAACCGGATGCGCCGACAATCGCGACGGCGGCCGGGCGCTCGACCGTGAAATTGATATCATCGAGGACCGTCAGCGGGCCACCGGGGCTCGCATAGCGCATGGTCAGGTGTTCTACGGTGAGTATGATGTCGCGCATTTCGTCGCTGCTGGCGGGACTCTGGTTCAGTCTGGCCGTCTCGGCGGCGGCCCCGGTTCCGGTTCTGCTGGTGCTGGGAGACAGTCTCAGTGCGGGCTACGGCATCGCTGCGGACGATGCGTGGCCGAGTCTGCTGCAGCGGAAGCTCGACAGCGTGGGCCAAGCGGTATTCGTGGTCAACGCGAGCATCAGCGGCGAGACAACGCGCGGGGCGCTCGCGCGCCTGCCGGCGCTGATCGACGAGCACCGACCCGCGCTCGTCGTCATCGAGCTCGGCGCCAACGACGGACTGCGTGGCCTGCCGCTCGACGAGTTCGCAGCGAATCTGCAGGCGCTCGTCGAACGATCGCAGGCGGCCGGGGCGCGCGTCGTGGTGCTGCCGATGGAAGTGCCGCCGAACTATGGTCGTCCGTACAGCGACGGATTCCGCGCCGTCTATGCCGCGCTGCCGGCGCGTTTCCCGGATCTCGCGCTGACGCCGTTTTTCCTGAGGGGTGTAGCCCTCGAACCCGCGCTGCTGCAGGCCGACGGTCTGCACCCGACCGCGGCCGCGCAGCCGCGGATGCTCGAAACGGTCTGGCCGGCCATTGAAACCAGTCTGCACGCGGTGAACGGGACGACACCATGAAGTTCTGCAGCGAGTGCGGATCGGCGTCGATGGCCTGGCAGGTGCCAGCCGGCGACAACCGTCCGCGACACATCTGTCTGGACTGCAACGCGGTTTACTACCAGAACCCGAAAATCGTCGTCGGCAGCATTCCCGAATGGGAAGATCGCATCCTGCTCTGCCGCCGCGCGATCGCGCCGCGCCATGGCTACTGGACGTTGCCGGCGGGTTTCATGGAAAACGGCGAGACGACGCCCGAGGCGGCCGAACGTGAAACGCTGGAGGAAGCGAACGCGCGCATCGAAATCCTCCATCTCTACACGGTGCTGAACATCCCGCATACGAATCAGGTCTACATGATGTTCCGCTCGCGCCTGCTCGATCTCGAATACAGCCCGGGCAGCGAAAGCCTCGAGGTCGCGCTGTTCCGCGAAGAGGACGTGCCGTGGAGCTCGCTTGCCTTTCCGACCATCGAGCAGACGCTCAGGCTCTATTTCGAAGATCGACGTCGCGCCGATTTCGGCGTCCACCTCGGCGACATCGGTACGGACTGGCGCGACAAGCGCTTCATCAAGCGGCGCTCGCGGGATTAGACGCCGTGATTTTTGCCACCGAACACAGAGAACACCGAGGGCGGATTGATGGGGTTCGCGTCTCCGGAACTAGATCACGGTTATTGGCGCCGAATGCTCCTACGAGGTAAAGAGCCATGAGCGAGAAGACCCTGTTCACGCGGATCATCGAGCGCGAGATCCCGGCGGACATCATCTACGAGGACACGCATTGCGTGGCGTTTCGCGACATCAATCCCCAGGCGCCGTTCCACGCACTGGTGGTGCCGCGAAAGCCGATTCCGAAGGTCGCCGATGCGACGGCGGAAGATGCCGACGCGCTGGGCCGGCTGATGCTCGCCGCGGCGGAAGTCGCGCGCCAGCACGGACACGGGGATGCGTTCCGGCTGGCCATAAACAACGGCGCGGCCGTCGGCCAGACGGTGTTCCATCTTCACATACACGTGCTCGCGGGCCGCGG
>JADZCB010000039.1 GCA_020851775.1 Gammaproteobacteria bacterium | reverse complement strand
GTCATCACGCATCGGCGTCGCATCGGACTCGACGAGTGCGATGCGCGGCATCGGCGGTTCGGTGTCGGCAGTGACGATGTCGTCGAGATTCTCGATGGCGACGCGCGGGCCTTCATCAGCATGACGATTGCGCACGATGGCCGTCGTCGCAGCGTCACGCTGCGGGAGCGCCGGAGGCAGTATTTCCGGAATCGCCGTCGGTGGCGCGGGCTCGTCGGCGAGTCGATCGAGCGCATTGAACACGCCATCGCAGGCGCCACATTCGACGAACCCGCGCGCCGTCGCGAGCAGCCGGGCGCGCACACGGAACACGCTCTTGCAGTGCGGGCACATCGTCAGCATCGCGGCGACCATCGGGTGATGCAGTGTTCCTGGTTAGGCAGGCTTGCACCCGGCGAGCAGCGCCCATTCGCCGCGCACCACGGGCGGGTCCATCTTAAACCGCGGCGCATACGCGGTCATGGCCGCGTCGATCTGTTCGGCGAGCAGTCCGGACAGTGCGATGCGGCCGCCCGGCACCAGATGCGCATCGAAGACCGGTGCGAGTGCAATCAGCGGCTTCAACAGGATGTTGGCGACGAGCACGTCGAACGTTTCCGCGCCGAGATCCTGCGGCTGCCCGAACGGGATGTCCGGGCACCCATTCAGCAGGGCGTTCTCGTGGGCGACGGCACAGGCCTGCGGATCGATGTCGACACCGACGGCGCGCGCGGCGCCATGGCGTCGAGCGGCGATCGCGAGGATGCCGGACCCGCAGCCGAAGTCGAGCACCGCTTGGCCGGCGAGGCCGGCTTCACTCCCGAGCCAGTCGAGGCACAGGCCGGTCGTCGGATGGGTGCCGGTCCCGAACGCCATGCCGGGATCCAGGCGCAGGATGCGCGTCGCTCCTGCGGGGATCGCATGCCAGGTCGGCACGATCCACAGCCCGCCGGCGAAGCACAACGGCGTGAACTGTTCGCGCCAGCGCGTCTGCCAGTCCTCGTCGGCGAGAAATTCACGCCGCGCCGTGCTGACGTCGACGCCGGTCGCGGCAAGTTGCGCGAGCACCGCATCGATGTCGATCGTCGCCGGGAACAAGCCTTCGACGAGACAGTGCGGCCACAGGCGCGTGTCGGTGTGGTTCGGCTCGGCGAAACGTGGCGCGCTGTCGTCGAGCGCCTCGACCGAGACGGCGAGCGCTCCGGCCTCCTCGAACGCCTGTTCGAGCGCCGGCACCGCGCTCTCGGGCGCCGGCAGGGCGAGCTTGACCCAGGCGTCGCTCAATCGAGCGCGAGCTTGCGCTCGAGGTAATGGATGTCGGTCCCGCCCGCCATGAAGGCCGCGTCGCGGATCAGATCGCGATGCAGCGGCACGTTGGTGCTGATCCCGTCGACGACGATCTCGTCGAGTGCCGTCGTCATGCGCGCGAGCGCCGCGCCGCGTGTCGTGCCGTGGGCGATCACTTTTGCGATCAGCGAGTCGTAGTATGGCGGCACCACGTAGCCATCATATAAATGAGAGTCGATGCGGATGCCGGGCCCGCCCGGGGCGTGGAAAATGTTGATCCTGCCGGGCGAAGGCCGGAAGGTCTTCGGATCTTCGGCGTTGACGCGGCATTCGATCGCATGCCCGCGCAGCACCACGTCTTCCTGGCGGATCGACAGCGGCTGACCGGCCGCAATCAGGAGCTGTTCGCGCACGATGTCGATACCGGTCACCATTTCGGTCACCGGGTGTTCGACCTGTACGCGCGTGTTCATTTCGATGAAATAGAACTCGCCGTTCTCGTACAGGAACTCGAACGTGCCGGCACCGCGGTAACCGATGGCCTGGCAGGCCTCGACACAGCGCTGGCCCATGCGCTCGCGCACCTCCGGCGTGATCCCCGGCGCGGGGGATTCCTCGATGACCTTCTGGTGGCGGCGCTGCATCGAGCAGTCGCGTTCACCGAGATGTAGGCAATGGCCCTGCTCGTCCGCGATCACCTGGAATTCGATATGGCGCGGATGCTCCAGGAATTTCTCCATGTAGACCGCGTCGTTCTGGAAGGCGGCGAGCGCTTCGGTCTTGGTGAGCTGGATCGCGTTCTTCAACGCGGCCTCGGCGTGCACCACCCGCATGCCGCGCCCACCGCCGCCACCCGACGCCTTGATGATCACCGGATAGCCGATGTCGCGTGCGATGCGGATATTCTCGTGCATGTCGTCGGACAGCGGTTTGCCGGAGCCCGGCACGCACGGGATGCCGGCCTTCTTCATCGCGCTGATCGCCGAGAGCTTGTCGCCCATCAGACGAATCGTCTCGGAGCGCGGCCCGATGAAGATGAAGCCGCTCTCTTCGACGCGCTCGGCGAAGTCGGCGTTCTCGGACAGGAAGCCATAGCCGGGATGGATCGCGACGGCGTCCGTCACCTCGGCCGCGCTGATCACGGCCGGGATGTTCAGGTAGGACAGGCCCGGCTGCGGCGGGCCGATGCACACCGACTCGTCCGCGAGCCGCACGTGCTTCAGATCGCGATCGACGGTGGAATGGACCGCCACCGTCCGGATGCCGAGCTCGCGGCAGGCACGCAGGACGCGCAGCGCGATTTCACCGCGGTTCGCGATGACGATTTTCGACAGCATCGGCGCGCCCTGTCAGTTGATGACGAACAGCGGCTGTTCGAATTCGACCGGCTGGCCGTTGTCGGCGAGCACGGCGACCACCGTGCCGGCGCGGTCGGCCTCGATCGGATTCATGATCTTCATCGCCTCGATGATGCACAGCGGATCGCCGAGCCGCACGCTCTGGCCGACTTTGACGAACGGCGGCGAGTCGGGCGACGGCGAGGTGTAGAACGTCCCGACCATCGGCGAGGCGACGATGTGGCCTTCCGGCTTGGTGGCGGCAGGCGGTGGCGCGGCGGGGACTGCGGCAGCCGGGGCTGCGACGGGGCCCGGCGCGACCTGGAAAGCCTGCACGGCAGGCACCGCCATGCCGGCCATCATGCGGCTGATCCGCACCGATTCCTCGCCTTCCTTGATCTCGATTTCGGCGATGCCGGACTCTTCCAGCAGTTCGATGAGTTTTTTGACTTTACGGATGTCCATGCAAGCTCCGGCGGAAAATGGCGCTGACGCAGCGGCGCTCAGGACGTGAGCGCGGCGTGCGCAGCACTGATGGCGAATTCGTAGCCCTGCGCGCCGAGCCCGGTGATCACGCCGCGGGCGATATCAGACAGATAGGAATGCTGACGAAAGGCTTCGCGGGCATGCACGTTCGACAGGTGCACCTCGATGAACGGGATCGCGACGCCGAGCAAGGCATCCCGCAGGGCGATGCTGGTGTGGGTATAGGCGCCGGGGTTGATCACGATGAAGTCGATGCCGGCGGGCTTCGCGGCATGGATGCGCTCGATCAGCGCATGCTCGGCATTGCTCTGAAATGAGACCAGCGTGTGGCCGAGGGCCTGGGCGTGAGCGCTGGCGCACGCTTCGATGTCCGCCAGCGTCGTGCGGCCGTAGGTGTCCGGCTCGCGACTCCCGAGCAGATTCAGATTCGGCCCGTTCAAGAGGAGGATGGACGCCATTCGCTGCAGTTTCTACCGATGTCGTGCGTGCTGGAAGAAGACAGGACGCCGCCACGGGACGGCCCGCGACGCGGCGCGGAAATTAGCACAGCAGGGAACGCGTTGCGAGCCAGATCGCAGCCGATGCCGCGACGTTCGTGGTCGCTTCCGGTCCCTTCAGGACGCGGGGGTGTCGAGCAGGCCGCTGATCACACGCTCTGCGTCGGCCTCTGCCCATTCCCCCTGGTGGGTGTGACGCACGACTCCCGCCCGATCGATGACGACGGTGAAAGGCAGCACCCCGAGCGTGTTGCCGAGGCGTTGCATGTAGCGCGCGACGTCCTCTTCACCGACGAGGATCGGAAAGTCGATGCCGTGTTCGGCGACGAACTTCGCGACGTCGTCGCGGGCGTCGAGCGCGATGCCGACGAACTGCAGGCCCCGCTCGCCATAGCGCTGCTGCAGGCGCATGAAGGCCGGCATTTCCTTCAGACATGGCGGGCACCACGTGGCCCAGAAATTGACGACGACGAGCCGGCCCTGCCATTCGCTCAAGCGCCGCGGGTCACCCTTCAGATCCGCGATGGTCGCGTCGAGCGCCGGGATGGTGACGGTGGGCGCCTGGGCGTCGGCCCGGCGGTACTGCGCCCAGTACCCGGCCCCGGCCGCGGCGACGGCCAGCATGACGAGCAGCGCGATGCGCGCGAAGCGGCTCATTCCGGGTAGGCCTCGCGCAGGCGACCGAGAAAATCGTCCGGGCCGGCATAGCCGATCAGCCGCTGCGCGCGCAGCTCACGCTGCGAGGCATCGAACAGCAGCACGGCCGGCGGGCCGAAGAGTTCGAAACGGGCGAGCAACGCCTGATCGAGCGCGTCGTTGGCCGTGACGTCGGCCCGCAGCAGCGCGAACGAGGCGAGCGCCGCCTGCACGCGCGGATTGCCGAACGTGTCGCGTTCGAGATGTTTGCACTCGATACACCAGTCGGCGTAGAAGTCGAGCAGTGCGGGTTTGCCGGCCGCGTCGGCTGCGGCCAGTGCGCGTTCGAGGGCCGGGATCCCTTTGACGGAGGTGAACGCCTGCTCTCCGCCGGCGACCGGCCCGCGCTCGGCCGCGGTCAACGGTGCCAGGGGTTTGAAGACGTCGTCGGCGCCGGCCCCGGCGCCGACGATCAGCACGACGCCGTAGCACAGCGCGGCCAGCCCGACGCTCTTCCACAGCCGCTGCCAGCCTGTCGCCGCGTCGCGCAACGGTTCGAGTGCACCGAGGAACATCGCCGAACCGATCAGCAGCAATGCCCACAACGCGAGCGTCAGCGGCGGTGGCAGCAGGCGCGACAGGAACCAGATCGCCATGCCGAGCGCGATGACGCCGAACGTGTACTTGATGCGTTCGAGCCACTGTCCGGCGCGCGGCAGCAGCCGCCCGGCGGACGCACCGACGACGAGCAGCGGTACGCCCATGCCGAGACCCAGCGCGAACAACGCCAGCCCGCCGGTCAGCGGATCGCCCTGGCGCGCGAGATAGACGAGCGCGCCGGCGAGCGGCGGGGCGATGCAGGGCCCGACGATCAGCGCCGACAGGCCGCCCATCAAGGCGACACCCGGCAGACTGCCGCCGTGACCGACGCGGCTCGTGCGTTCGAGCCGCGTCTGCCACGCCGCCGGCAATTGCAGCGAAAAGAACCCGAACATCGACAGCGCCAGCGCGATGAACAGCGCAGCGGTTCCGATCAGGACCGCCGGATGCTGGAAGGCCGCCTGCAGGTTGCGGCCGAAGAGCCCGGCGGCGAGCCCGGCGAGCGCGTAAGTGCCTGCCATCGCCAGCACGTAGACCGCCGACAGCACGAAACCGCGCAGGCTGCCGATCCGCTCGCGGCTGCCGACGATGATGCCGGAAAGGATCGGGATCATCGGGAACACGCAGGGAGTCAGCGCGAGCAGCAGGCCGAAGCCGAGAAACGACAGAACGGTCGCACCGAGCCCTTCGGCGCCGAGATCGGCGGCGATCGTGTCGGCATCGGACAGCGTGGTGTCCGACCCGGGCGAGGCCCTGGGAGCGCTGGCGGGCGCGGCCGGGGGCGCCGCGGCGGCCGTGCCCATGGCGGCGAGCGTCAAGGTCTTCTTGATCGGGGGATAGCAGATCGCGTCCTCGGCGCAGCCCTGCCAGGTCACGCGGATTTCGGTCGGGCCTGCCGCGGCATAGCCGACCGCGGCGGCGACCGCGACGTCGTCGCGATAGACCGCCACCGGCCCGAATTCCGGATCGTCCTTGATTTCACCGGGCGGCAGCTCCGCGGCGGCGACGGTGCTGCCGGGCGTC
>JADZCB010000038.1 GCA_020851775.1 Gammaproteobacteria bacterium | reverse complement strand
TCGTGACGAGAATGCGGCGCGGTGGGGTCATGTGTCGGCTCCGGGGCGACTCGCTGGGGCTGTATACGGATCCCGCTGTGCCCGGTGGCACGCGCGCGGCGTCACGTTGCGCGGGCTGCCGGCGGCGTTAGCCATTCACGCATAAACGACGCGGAAAATCGGGCCGCAAAGGTAGCATCTCGGCCCCACGGTGTCATGAATGCCGACGCGGGCATCAGGTACAATCACCTCATCCGATGCCGCGAGGACATATACACTCATGACGGTCACTGCCGCACTTGTAGAACAGGCACTGAAGACTTACGTCGATCCCTATCTCGGCTGCGATCTGGTGCAGGCCGGCATGATCAAGCAGATCGACGTGTCCGCCACCGAGGTCCTCGTGCGCGTCGAAGCCGGCTTTCCCGTCGCGCGCTACGGCGCGACGCTCGACGCGGCGCTCACCCGTGCCGTCGCCACGGTTCCCGGTGCACCGCCGGCCCGGGTCGTGCTCGAGAGCCGGATCATCGCCCATGCCGTGCAGCGCGCCGTGAAGCCACTGCCGGGCGTGCGCAACACCGTCGCCGTCGCCTCCGGCAAGGGCGGTGTCGGCAAGTCGACGACCGCGGTGAACCTCGCGCTGGCGCTCCACCGCGAAGGCGCGAGCGTCGGCCTGCTCGATGCGGACATCTATGGCCCGAGCCTTCCGCGCATGCTGGGCTGCCCCGGCCGACCCGAGTCGCGTGACGGCAAATCGATGGAGCCGAAGGAGAATTACGGCATCCAGTGCATTTCGATTGGACATCTCGTCGAGGAAGACACGCCGATGATCTGGCGCGGCCCGATGGCGACGAGTGCGCTCGAGCAGTTGCTGCGCGAAACGAACTGGCGCGATCTCGACTACCTCGTGATCGATCTGCCACCCGGCACCGGTGACATCCAGCTCACGCTCTGTCAGAAGATCCCCGTCAGCGGCGCCGTGATCGTGACGACACCACAGGACATCGCACTGCTCGACGCGCGCAAAGGGCTCAAGATGTTCGAAAAGGTCGACGTGCCAGTGCTCGGGATCGTCGAAAACATGAGCCTGCACCAGTGCTCGAACTGCGGTCACGTCGAACATATCTTCGGCGCCGGCGGCGGCGCGACGATGGCCCGGCAGTACGGGGTCGACCTGCTGGGGTCCCTGCCGCTCGACATCCGGATCCGCGAAGGGGTCGACAGCGGCCGTCCGACCGTCGCCGTCGACCCGGATTCCGCCGCGACACAGGAATACGGCGAAATCGCCCGCCGGGTCGCGGCCAAACTGGCGCTGCGGGCGAAGGACTACTCGAGCCGGTTCCCGAACATCGTCATCAAGAACAACTGAGCGCCGCGCCGCGGCCTGGATTCCCCACATGCCGATCAAATCCGACCGCTGGATCCGCCGCATGGCGCACGAACACGGGCTCATCGAGCCGTTCGAGCCGGCGCAGGTACGCGAAGCGCAGGGTCGTCGCGTGATCTCCTACGGCACGTCGAGCTACGGCTACGACATCCGCTGCGCGCCCGAATTCAAGGTCTTCACGAACGTCTATTCCGCGGTCGTCGATCCGAAGGCCTTCGACCCCCGGAGCTTCGTCGACATCGATGCCGACGTCTGCATCATCCCGCCAAACTCCTTCGCCCTCGCGCGCACCGTCGAATATTTCCGCATTCCCCGCAACATATTGACGATCTGCCTCGGCAAATCGACGTACGCACGCTGCGGCATCATCGTCAACGTGACGCCGTTGGAGCCCGAATGGGAAGGCCACGTCACGCTCGAGTTCTCGAACACCACGCCGCTGCCGGCAAAAATCTATGCGAACGAAGGAGTCGCGCAGGTGTTGTTCCTGGAATCGGACGAAGCTTGCGAAACCTCTTACCGCGATCGCGGTGGCAAGTATCAGGGCCAGCTCGGCGTCACGCTGCCGAAAGCCTGAGGTACGGACGCGAAGCGCCTGCCGCGATTAGGCGCGCGCGTCCTGCCGCGTCAGTTCGAATCGCAGGGCCCCGTCGGGCTCCTTTGCAATCCCGAATGCGAAGCCTTCCCGCGCCGCGAGGCGACGGATGTCCGCTTCGCTGTCGGGGTCGGTCGCGAGCAGCGCATAACAGCGGGCGCCCGGACGGGTCGCGATGAGTTTCTTGAGCTTCAGCAGCGGCAGCGGACAGTTCAGACCACGCGCATCGGTGACGAGCGCAGCGATCCCATTCGGTGATTCACTCAAGTTTTTGCCCCTTTGCTGCCGATACACGCTGTGGGACCGCCGCATCGCAAACCTGGCCCGCGTTCGAACGGGATCGGCTATCCCTTTGAAATGCCCGTTGAAATGGCAGTCGAAACGCTTGTCATTGCCGGGCGCGACGCTATGATGCCGCGACGGGTTCGCCACCGGCACCCGACCGCGGGGCCTCATGGCGACACGTTCCGCTGCGCGAAGGGAGGCCGACCGTGAGGATAGCATTGCTCGAAGACGACCAGGACCAGGCAGTCCTGTTCATCGAATGGCTGAGAGCGGCCGGGCATACCTGCGAACATTTCAAGTCCGGCAAGATCTTCGTCCGTAACATCAAGCGCGACAGTTTCGACGCGCTGATCCTGGACTGGATGATCCCGGACATGGACGGTTACGAGGTGCTCGGCTGGGTGCGCGAACACTTCGACTGGCCGATTCCAGTGGTGTTCGTCACCGCGAAGGACGACGAGGACGACATCGTCCGTGCGCTCGAACAGGGCGCGGACGACTACATCGTCAAACCGGCGAAACAGCGCGAGCTGGTCGCCCGCATCAGCGCCGTCGCGCGCCGCGTGTCGCCTGTGGACGAAGCGCAGACGATGATCGACTTCGAGCCGTTCCACATCGATCTCGCGCACCACGAGGTCAAAAAGGACGGCCAACGCATCGACGTCACGCAGAAGGAATACGAGCTGATCGTGTTCCTGTTCCGGAACATCGGCCGCGTGCTGTCGCGCGCCCACATCCTGGAAAGCGTGTGGGGCCGCAACCCGGACATCAACACGCGCACCGTCGACACCCACGTCAGCCGGATTCGGACCAAACTCGCGCTGGCGGCCGAGATGGGCTGGAAACTGTCGTCGATCTACCAGCACGGATACCGTCTCGAACGCCTGAACCACGTCTGAGTGCCTGTCGTCCATCGCCCGGGGCACGCCGGGCGCCTCTGCCTTTCGGACGCCGTCCTGGGCTAGAATCCGCACGGCGCCAGCAGGCGGCGCGGTTGAAATCCCGCACTCGCCGGTGGCAATCACCCCGCGAATCCCGGCCCGGCCAGCCGACTGACATCTCCGGCACAGTTTCATGACACATTCGATACATCATCGCCGGCCGAGTGTCGGTGTGCGCGTCGGCTCCATCATCATCGGCGGCGGCCACCCGGTCGTCGTGCAGTCGATGACCAATACCGACACCGCGGACGCCGCCGCGACCGCCAGGCAGGTCCAGCAGCTCGCCGCCGCCGGTTCGGAGCTCGTGCGGATCACCGTCAACACCGAAGAAGCAGCCGCCGCCGTACCGCGCATCCGCGACATGCTCGACGCAGTCGGCTGTCGCGTGCCGCTGATCGGTGATTTTCACTACAACGGTCATCAGCTTCTGACGAAATATCCGGGCTGTGCCGAAGGACTCGGCAAATACCGCATCAATCCTGGCAACGTCGGCTTCGGTCGCAAGCGCGACGCGCAATACGCGACGATGATCGAGACGGCGATCCGTTACGACAAACCGGTGCGCATCGGCGTCAACTGGGGCAGCCTCGATCCGGCGCTCGTCGTGCAGATGATGGACGACAACGCGAAACTGCCGGAGCCGAAGAGCGCCGCCGAAGTCACGCGCGAGGCCTTGATTCAATCGGCATTGATCAGCGCCGCGAAAGCCGAGGAAATCGGTCTGCCGCGCGAGCGCATCGTGTTGTCGTGCAAAGTCAGCGGCGTGCAGGACTTGATCGCCGTCTACGCCGATCTCGCGGCACGCTGTGACTATGCGCTCCACCTTGGCCTGACCGAAGCCGGCATGGGCTCGAAGGGCATCGTGGCATCGGCGGCGAGCATGGGGATCCTGCTGCAACAGGGTGTCGGCGACACGATCCGCGTGTCGTTGACGCCGGAGCCGGGGGGCGATCGCGCGAAGGAAGTCGTCGTCGCGCAGGAAATCCTGCAGACCATGGGCATCCGCTCGTTCACGCCGCTGGTCACCGCGTGCCCCGGCTGCGGCCGGACGACGAGCACGGTATTCCAGGAACTCGCCGAGGACATCCAGGCCTACGTCCGCACCCAGATGCCGCTCTGGCGGGAGCGCTTCCCCGGCGTCGAGGACATGAGTCTGGCGGTGATGGGCTGCGTCGTGAACGGCCCTGGCGAGAGCAAGCACGCCAACATCGGCATCAGTCTGCCAGGCACCGGCGAAGCGCCGTCCGCCCCCGTGTTCATCGACGGCGAGAAGGTGATGACCCTGCGTGGCGATCGCATCGCCGAAGAATTCAAGGCACTGGTCGACGATTACGTGGTGACGCATTACGGACCCCGTGCCGACACCGGCACCTGAGCAGACGTCGCACTTGAAGCTCCACGTCGCCGGCATCTGCGGCACCTTCATGGCCGGGCTCGCGCATCTCGCGCGGGCTGTGGGGCATGTCGTCACCGGCTCGGATTCGAACGTCTATCCGCCGATGAGCGATTTCCTGCGCGAAGCCGGCATCCGCCTGCACGAAGGCTGGGATCCGGCGGCGCTCGACCCCGCCACCGAACTCGTCGTCATCGGAAATGCGCTCAGCCGCGGCAATCCGCTGGTCGAGGCGGTCCTCGATCGGCAACTGCCCTATACCTCCGGTGCGCAATGGATCGCCGAGCACGTGCTGCGCGGACGCGACGTGATCGCGGTCGCGGGCACACATGGCAAGACCACCACGACGGCGATGATCGCGTGGATTCTCGATTACGCGGGACTCGCACCGGGTTTTCTGATCGGCGGCATCCCGCAGGACTTCACGGTGCCCGCGCGGCTCGGCGATGGCCGGCATTTCGTCATCGAAGCCGACGAATACGACACCGCGTTCTTCGACAAACGTTCGAAGTTCGTCCACTACCGGCCGATGCTCGCCCTGCTGAACAACCTCGAATACGACCACGCCGACATCTTTCCGGATCTCACGGCGATTCAGACCCAGTTCCATCACCTGCTGCGCACGGTACCGGCGTGCGGCACCGTGCTGTGGCAGGCCGACGACCCGAACCTCGCGAACGTCATTGCCCGCGGCTGCTGGAGCCGCCAGTTGCGCTTCGGGGTCGACGACGGCGAATGGCGTCTCGGCGAAACCGCAGATGGCGACTTCACCGTCGCGCCACCGGGCGGCGCGCCGCAGGCACTGTCGCTGCCACTCGCCGGCCGACACAACGCGCTCAATGCGGTCGCCGCGCTCGCGGCGACCGCGAACGCGGGAGTACCGCTCGCGACCGGCCTCGAGGCGCTGGCCCGATTCCGCGGCGTGAAACGACGTCTGGAATTGCGCGGCACGGTCGGCGGCATCGACGTCTTCGACGACTTCGCACATCACCCGACGGCCGTCGCGGCGACGATCGCGGCGCTGAAGCGGCGCGCGCGGGACGGTCGGCTGATCGCGGTGCTGGAGCCGCGTTCGAACACGATGCGTGCCGGCGTACACCGCGAATCACTCGGCGCATCGCTCGCCGGCGCCGACGCCGCCTGGGTCTACGCGCCGCCGAACCTCGGCTGGCACGTCGATGAGGCCATCGCCGTACTCGGTGCGCGCGGACACCTCGCCGCGAGCGTCACCACACTGGTCGATGATCTCGTCGCGAGCCTGCTTCCCGGAGATCGGGTGCTGGTGATGAGCAACGGCGGTTTCGATCAGATCCACACGCGGCTGCTCACGGCGCTGGCTGCGCGCGAGCAAGCGCCTGCCCGGTAAACCACGTCGATTGGCTGTCGGATCCGGGCGGCGCCATCGTTATCTTAGAAATCCGTCCGCTTGAAGACCATATCTGAGAAAGTCCTTGAGGTTGAAATCCGGTCGCGTCCGCGGCTCGCGCAGCGGGTGCGACGTCGCCTTCAGACCGTCCGGCGGATTGATGAAGACGCACGAGCACAGTGACGATCACCGCGGTCCGTGCGGCATTCACAATGCTGCCGCAGCGACCGCGCACTGCGGGTTGAAGCCCTTCCGCCTGTGTGCGATTTTAGCCCCCACGCTGGATCGCCCCCCCACAGGCGGGCTCATGTTTCTAACGATAATATCCGCACTCATTCTTGCCCTCGTCAGCGGTTCCGCCATTGCCGCCAAACAGCGCTCCGTCGAGGAGTACTGGTGGCTGTGCCCGATCGATCGCAGCCTGCCGATCCGTCCCGAGTTCAGCAGCGACGACCTCGAAGCCGGCAGTACCGAGGTACGCGCGGAATCGACGCACGTCGTCGAACAAGGGGTCACCGAATTCAGTGGCGAGGTCGAACTCGTGCAGGACGGGCGTGCACTGGCTGCCGACGACGTCATCTACGATCAGCCGAACGACACGATGACCGCCGTCGGCCAGACGAAGATCTGGGACGCGACGCTGCTATGGTCGGGCTATCGCGCGATGTTCAATCTGCGTGACGACCGGCACCGCCTCGAGCGTGGCAAGTACTGGCTGATCGATCGGCAAGGTCGAGGCACTGCCGAACTGATCCGCACCGACAACATCACCAACGTCTCGCGCCTCGAGCATGTCGATTACACAACCTGCCCCGCCGGCGCGGAAACCTGGAAATTTTCGGCCTCCAAGATCAAGCTCGATCATGCCGAGGAGCGCGGTTCTGCGACCAACGCCCTGCTGAAAGTGCGGGGCGTGCCGGTGTTGTGGCTGCCTTACATCAATTTCCCACTCAGCGACAAGCGCAAATCCGGTTTCCTGACGCCGACGATCGGAACTTCGAACGAGCGCGGCTTCGACACGGAGGTGCCGTACTACATCGACATCGCACCGAACATGGATGCCACGGTGGCGCCACGCTGGATATCCGAGCGCGGCATCATGATGAAGGGCGAGTACCGCTACATGGGCCGCCGCTTCGAGAGCGAGCTCGACGTCGAATACCTGCCGGGCGACAAGCTCGCGGAAGAGGATCGCAGCTATGTGCGGCTCGAGCACGAACACCATTTCGGCGATCAGGATCGCGGCTATGTCTACGCGCTGCTGCAGAACGCTTCCGACGCGCAGTATTTCGAAGATTTTGGCGGTGGCCTCGCCATCACGAGCCAGCGCTTCCTCGACCGGCGCATCCAGACCACGTACATGGGGAACCGGTATCAAGTCTGGGGGCTGATGCAGGGTTACCAGAACATCGACGACTCGATTCCCGACCGCTTCGGCCCGTACCGCCGGTTACCGAACGTGCTGGCCCAGACGCTGTTTTCACAACGTCACCTGAAGCCGCATTTCTACGGCCTCGCGGACGTCACATACTTCGACCGCGCCGACAGCGTGACCGGCGCCCGCGTCGATTTGCAGCCGACGCTGTCGTTGCCATTCATCAAGCCGTGGGCCTATGTGAGACCCGCGCTCGGCCTGCGACAGACGAATTACCTGCTCACCGAGTCACAGCGCTTCGACGGCACGATCTCGCGCTCGGTGCCGGTGTTCAGCACCGATGCACAGCTCTTCCTCGAACGTCGGCTGAATGTGTGGGACAGGCCGCTGATGCAGACGCTCGAACCCCGCGCCTACTACGTATTGACCCCGAAGGTCGGCCAGAGCGACATCCCGATCTTCGACACCGGCCTGTACGATTTCACGTTTCTGCAGATCTTCAACGAGAACCGCTTCGCGGGCCGCGACCGTATCGGCGACGCGAACCAGTTGGCCCTCGCGATGACGTCGCGCTTCCTGAGTCTCGAGTCCGGCCGGGAAGTGTTCCGCACGAGCCTCGGCCAGGTGTATTACTTCCGGGATCGCGAAATCGCGCTGCCAGGCGCACCGATCGCGGACGAAAGTTCGTCGGAATTCATCGGCGAGGTGGCCGCCAGCCCCGTCGAATCATGGTCGGCACGCGCGACCGTCCAGTGGGATCCGCACGAGAATCAGACCGAGAAATCGGCGTTCGGCGTGCGTTACGCGCCACCGGATGGCACGGTCATCAATGCCGCATACCGCCTGCGTCGTGCGATCACCGACGTCGAACAGACCGATGTGTCGTGGCGGATCCCGTTGACCGAGAACCTGAGCATGGTGGGGCGCTGGAACTACTCGCTGCAGAGCAGGCAGTCGCTGGAACTCGTCGGCGGTCTCGAGCTCGAAACCTGCTGCTGGGGTATCCGCCTGCTGAGTCGCCGCTACATTCGCAACGTCGAAGGCGAATTCGACAACGCGATTTTCATGCAAGCCGAATTCAAGGGTCTCGGCGGCTTCGGGCGCTCAGCAGCATCGTTCCTGCGCAAGAGCATTCCCGGCTACGAGCCCATTTTTTGAACGGCCGGCGGGCCCGGACGCCATTGCGAGGCGCGGCGTTCGTCCTGATATCCCGGGCCGTTTCGGTTAAACTCCGCGCCCACGCCGCGCCTTCCCGCGCGGTCCCGGTACGGGTCAGACAGCGATATTCGATGGACAGACTGAATCCGATAAGTGCGCGCGTCACGCTGATGTGGCTGCTCGCGTGCCTCGCCGGCCCTGTCGCCGCTGCCGGTTTCGAACTCGATCGCATCATCGCGATCGTGGACGACGACGTGGTGATGCAGAGCGAACTCGATCAACAGATCGACCGCGTACGCGACGAACTGCGTCGCCAGGGCACCGAGGCGCCGCCGCTGAACGTGCTCCGCCGCCAGGTCATGGAACGCCTCGTCCTGCAGAAGATTCAGCTCCAGCTCGCCGAGAAAACCGGCGTCAACGTCACCGAGGACGCGCTCGATCGCGCGATCGACGACATCGCTCAGAAGAACAAGCTCTCCGCCGAGCAGTTCCGCGAAATCCTCGCGTCGGAAGGCTACGACTACGCGGTCTTCCGCGAGGATATCCGCCACGAAATCATCCTCGCCCGGCTGCGCCGCGAGGAAGTCGACAAGCGCCTGCAGGTCAGCGAACGCGAGATCGACAACTATCTGTTGAACGAACAGGGCGGTGCCGGCACCGGCGAAGAGTTCGATGTCGCGCACATCCTTATCTCGATCCCGGCCGGCGCAACCGACGACGAGCGCCGCGCGGCACGCGAGCGCGCCGAGGAGGCGAAGCGCAGGCTCGACGCCGACGAGAACTTCGACAGCGTCGCGGTGGCGATGTCCGATGGCCAAGACGCACTGGACGGCGGTGCACTGGGCTGGCGCAAGCTGAGCGAGATCCCGACGCTGTTCAGTGACGTCGTACGGACTTTCGACGTCGATGAAACGAGCGGCATCATCACGAGTCCGAGCGGCTACCACATCGTCAAACTGAAAGGGAAGCGCAGTGGCGAGACCGTCATGCTCGAGCAGACGAAAGTCCGGCACATCCTGATCTCACCAGGCGAGCTCTTGAACGACAAGGAAGCGCTCGCCCGTCTGCAGCAGCTTCGGCTGCGCCTCGAAAACGGCGACGACTTCGCGCAGATTGCGCGCACCAATTCCGACGATCGCGGCTCGGCGCTGCAGGGCGGAGATCTCGGCTGGGTCAGCCCCGGACAGATGGTGCCGCAGTTCGAGGAAGTGATGAACGAAACGCCGCTCGGCGAGCTCAGCCCACCGTTTCGCAGCGAATTCGGCTGGCACGTCCTGCAGGTGCTCGACAAGCGCCAGTACGACGGGACGGACGAAGTCAAGCGCGCGAAGGCGCGTGAAGCCGTCATGGAACGCAAGCGCGAGGAAGCTCACCGCGACTGGCTGCGCCGCCTGCGCGACGAAGCCTATGTCGAACTTCGCATCGACAGCGAATAGGGACACTCGCCCGCTCATCGCGATCACGCCCGGTGAGCCGGCCGGCATCGGCCCCGATCTCGCCGTCGCGCTCGCCGGACGGGCACACGACGCCCGCCTCGTCTTCATCGCCGATCCCGCGCTCCTCATCGAGCGCGCGAGACTGCTCGGCGTTGCGCTGAATTGCGCCGACTTCGAGCCAGGCGGTGAACCGCCGCCCGACACCTGTGAAGTCCTGCGCTGTCCGCTCGGCGCGCCTGTCGTACCGGGGAGGCTCACAACCACCAATGCACGCTATGTGCTCGACTGCCTCGATTACGCTGCGCGCGGCTGTCTCGAAGGGCGCTTCGACGCGATGGTCACCGGTCCGGTGCACAAGGGCATCATCAACGACGCAGGGATTCCGTTCACCGGGCACACGGAATACCTGGCCGCCTGGGCCGGGGCCGCGCCGGTGATGATGCTGGCAGCAGACGACCTGCGCGTAGCGCTGGTGACGACGCACCTCGCGCTGCGCGCAGTACCGGACGCGATCACGCACGATGCCGTGCGCTACACGCTCGAGACCGTACAGCGCGAACTGCGCGGGAAGTTCGGCATCGCCGCGCCGCGCATCGCGGTCTGCGGCTTGAATCCGCACGCCGGTGAGAACGGTCATCTCGGTCGCGAGGAAATCGATGTCATCGCGCCGGTCATCGCCGAGTGCGTCGCAGCCGGTATCGACGCGCGCGGTCCACTGCCGGCCGACACGGTGTTCACACCGACCGTTCTCGATGGTGTCGATGCCGTCGTCGCGATGTATCACGATCAGGGGCTCGCGGCATTGAAGGCCCTCGGCTTCGGCCGTGCGATCAACCTCACCCTCGGTCTGCCGTTCGTGCGCACCTCGGTCGATCACGGCACGGCCCTGGAACTCGCGGGCACCGGGCGTGCCAGTGCCGAGAGTTTCGAAGCCGCCCTGGCCCTCGCCGTCACGCTCGCCGCGCGTCACCGCGCATGAGAACGGGCGACGACGCGCTCGAGGGTCACCGCGCGCGCAAGCAGTTCGGTCAGAACTTTCTCGTCGACCCACAGGTCGTGCGCGAGATTCTCGCGATCACCGACCCGCGTCCCGGTCAGCGTATCGTCGAAATCGGTGCGGGTCTGGGTGCGCTGACGGCCGGTCTGCTCGCAGGCGGTGCCGCCGTCACGGCGATCGAAATCGATCGCGATCTGCTGCCCCGGCTGGAGACACGTTTCGGGGCCGAACCGCGGTTCACGCTGGTCGCCCGGGACGCGCTGCGGGTCAGTCTGCACGAGCTTGCCGCAGGCGGTCGGCTGCGCGCCGTCGGCAACCTGCCTTACAACCTCTCGTCCCCGCTGGTGCTGCATCTGCTGGACGCGATGGACGTGCTGGACGACGCGACCGTAATGCTCCAGCACGAAGTGGCGGCACGTCTCGCCGCCGCGCCTGGCTGCGCGGACTACGGGCGGCTGAGCATCGCGGCCCAGGTGTGCTGCCGCGTCGACCTCGTGCTCGCCGTGCCACCCGAAAGCTTCGAACCGGTGCCGAAAGTCGAATCGAGCGTCGTGCGCCTGACACCGCACCCGGATCTGCCCTCGCTCGCGCTGCGACGCGCGCTGGGTCGGATCACGCAGCAGGCGTTCTCTCTCCGTCGCAAGGTGGTCCGCCACAGTCTCGGGCGTCTGTTCGCCGAAGAACAGCTCGCGGCCTGCGGCATACACCTGCGCCAACGACCGGAAGAAATCGCTGTCGCGCACTATCTCGCCCTCGCCCGGCTCGGCGAAGAACCACCGACGGGCGTCTGACGAAAGCGGCGTCGCAGCAAGCGACCCGGACCTGGCGAGTTTACTTTTTCCGCCGGCCCGCGGGCCTGTCATCCTCAGAAGCGATTCGGGCGAATGACCGGTTTTACCCACATATTCTGTGGATAAGTCTGTGTGAAACCGTGTTGATCAGGGCCTTGTCCTTGAAATGCCGGTGCTGCAGCCAGATCGGTCAAAGAATGTGCAAATCTCCGACCTTTCTTTATTATCAAGGGATTGGAGTGATGTTCTTTGCTTGAATCTCGTAACAAACCCTAAGCGTCGGGCGCTTTTGCCGAATCGGGCCAGGATGTGAATAAAGTGGCTGGCGTGTAACGGATCACAGGCGTCTGCGCAAGGCCTTCGTCACTGGATCGGTCGTCGGGACGAGCCCGTGCCAACGCTCGAACGCGACTGCCGCCTGCCTCACCAGCATGCCGAGTCCATCTATTCGGATCGTGACTCCCTGCAGGCGTGCCCAACGCAGAAAACTCGTCTCGCCACTGCCGTAGACGAGGTCGTAGCACACCGTGCCCGGCGCGAGCGCACCTGCCGGTACCGGTGGCGGCGTCATCGACGTCAGGCCGGCGGACGTCGCATTGACGAGCAGATCGACGGCTTCGTCGCAGCGGCCGTCGAGCGGAAGCATGTCGATGTTGCCGAGCGCAGCGAATTCGCGCACGAGCTCGGCGGCACGGGTCGCTGTGCGATTGGCGACGAGAAGGCGCCGGGCGCCAGCCTCGAGTAGCGCTGGCACGATACCGCGTGCCGCTCCGCCGGCCCCGAGCACCAGGATGCAGCGACCGGCGAGCGTCACACCGTGCCCGAGGAGGTCACGCACCACGCCGACGCCGTCCGTGTTGTCGGCCTCGATGCCGCCGTCAGCCTCGAAGGACAGCACGTTCGCCGCACGCGCCGCCGCCGCTCGCGCGGTGCGTCGCGTGGCGAGCACCCAGGCTTCCTCCTTCAACGGAATGGTCACGTTGATGCCACGCAGGCCCTCGGCCGCCAACGCGGCGGCGACCGCAGCGAGGCCGCCGGCGGCGACCTCGCGCTTGTCGTAGCGGAGCGCGAGCCCGAACTGTTCGGCGAAAAGACGGTGGATCAGCGGTGACCGACTGTGCCGGATCGGCGAGCCGACCACGGCGCAACGGATGACGGGCATCGCGAGCGGTGCCGGCACGTCGGCAGGCTAGTGGCTGCCCGCCAACCCGCCCTTCAGCACGTAGACCCGGAAGCCGCGTTCGCTCAGCAGGAAAGCCGCGGCCGAACTGCGCCGGCCGGTGTCGCAATAGACGACGTAGGTGACTTTCGGATCGAGCGCGTCGGCCTTGAGCCGCAGCATGAACAAGGGGATGTTGACACTGTCCGGCAGGCCGGTATTCGCGTGTTCGCTCTCGAGGCGGACGTCGAGGAACCTCGCGCCCTGACGCACTTTGGTCTGCGCATCCTCGAGCGGGATCCAGTTCAGCATCGGCTCCTTCAACAGCGCGTTGAAGTCGTCCTTCGACAACCGCATCAGCACGCCGTCGCACTCCATGCTGACCGTCGCATTGCGCTTCGCCTCGGACAGCAGCGCTTCCTCACCGAAGGCATCACCGTCCTTGAGGGTCGCGAGCGTCAGCTCGGCGCCGGTCTTCGACGCCCGCGTGACCTTCGCCCTGCCCGACTTGATGATGTAGTAGTAATCGCCGTCGTCGCCCTGCCTGACGATGACTTCGCCCGCGCGCATCGGCACTTCCTGCATGCGCATGAACATCGCCTGGATGTTCGCCGGCGGAATCTGCAGGAAGGCCTGCGATTGCAGGATGCGCGTCATCCAGTCGCCTTCGTCATCCCCGTCGCTGACCTGGATTTCGCTGACCTCGATCCCGGAGAGCTGGTCCCAGGTCAGCAGGATGTCGAGCAGATCACTGTCGAAGCGGGTGATGCGGCAGTCGGTGCGCGCCCGCGCCGTCTGCTGGCGCGGCTGCTGGTTCGCGAGCGGGTGTTTGGCGACGTCGCTGCCGCCGGTGATCGTCGTGGCGCGGCCGGTCGCATCCGTCAGCGTGACCTGGCCTTCGAGCAGATAGAGGGCTTTGCGATCGAGTTCGCCCGCCTTGAACAGTGTCTTGCCGGCCGGCACATCCTCGACGAACGCCTTGCCGGCGAGATCCTGGAAGTTCTCCGCATTGAGCGCGTTGGCGGGAACCAGCGACTTCAAGACCGCCTTATCGACGAGTTTTTCAGACATGGTCAGTGTGAGCGCCGCTCGTACTGGATCCGCCCGCGGCGAATCGATGAATCTGGGCACGACGCGGCCGGGACCGTCGTAGCGCCGCGCGCTTGTGGCTGTAATACCGCGTAACTATTGTATGCACGTCTCTGCGAGCTTTTGAAGGAGTGGAGCGACCGCGAGAGACCGCAATAATCTCCGATGGAGGACCCGATGGATGAACCTGCCTGTCCGCAAAAAGCCCCGATCAAGTTGGACCTGGAAGCCGGCGAGTACTGGTGGTGTGCATGCGGCCTGTCCGCGAAGCAACCCTTCTGCGACGGGTCGCACAAGGGCACCGCGTTCACGCCCCTGTCATTCAAGCTCGAAAATGCCGAGACACTGTGGCTCTGCGCCTGCAAAGCCACCCGCAAGGCACCGCGTTGCGATGGGACACACAAGACACTCTGACGGCGAAAACGGATAGCGGCGGACCGCCCGCCGACTTGATGCCGTGGCGGCGACGGCCGACGGTGCTTACAGCGTATAGGCGCGCTCGCCGTGGGCGCTCAGATCGAGGCCCTCGGTCTCAGCCTCCATACTGACTCGCAGCCCGCACGTCGCCGCGATCACTTTGAGGATCCCGAACGACACGAGCCCGGACCACGCCCCGCTCGCGAACACCGCGACGGCCTGCACGCCGAGCTGGGCGGGCATCGACATGCCATCCGCGTAGCCGATGCCGCCGAACTCGCGGGCGACGAACACGCCTGTCAGAAGCGTGCCGAGCATGCCGCCGATGCCGTGCACCGGAAAAACGTCGAGTGAGTCGTCGATGCGCAGCACGCGCTTGACGACCTGGGTCGCGAAGTAGCATACGATGCCGGCCAGCGCGCCGATCGCGACGGCGCCGATCGGGCCGACGAAACCGGAGGCGGGCGTGATCGTACCGAGGCCGGCGACCATGCCGGTGACGATGCCGAGCACGCTCGGCTTGCCGTAGCGCAGCCATTCGATCGCCATCCAGGCGAGCGAACCGGCCGCGGCCGACAGGTGGGTGACGAGCATCGCCATCCCGGCGTTGCCGTCGGCGGCGAGTGCACTGCCGGCATTGAAGCCGAACCATCCGACCCACAGCATCGACGCACCGGCGACCGTCATCGTCAGATCGTGCGGTGTCATCGCCGTTTCCGGAAAGCCGCGCCGGCGCCCGAGAACGAGGGCCGCAACGAGCGCCGCGACGCCGGCGTTGATGTGCACGACCGTGCCACCGGCGTAGTCGAGGACACCGAGTCGCGCGAGCCAGCCGCCCCCCCACACCCAGTGACACACCGGGAAATAAACGAGCAGCAGCCATAGCGTCGCGAACAGCAGCACGGCCGAAAATTTCATGCGCTCCGCGAAGGCACCGACGATGAGCGCAGGGGTGATGATCGCAAACGTCATCTGGAACATCGCGAACACGGTTTCGGGCACGCTGCCGCTGACCGACTCGCGCGTCACGCCCGTCAGCCACGCCTTGCCGCCCCCGATCCAGGCCTGATGCACGCCACCATCGCCAAAGGCCAGCCCATAGCCGCAGACGAACCACAGCAGTGACGCGATGCAAGTGATCGCGAAACACTGCATCAGCAGCGACAACACGTTCTTGGTGCGGACGAGACCGCCGTAGAAGAACGCGAGTCCCGGCAAGGTCATGAACAGCACGAGCGCCGTCGCCACGAGCAGCCATGCGGCATGACCCGGGTTGGCGTCGGCGGCGAAGAGCGGCGGCGCGTAGCCTCCACCGCACAGCGCGCAGCAAATCGTGGCCCGACGGATTGCGTAGCGCATTGCTCACCCCCGGCAGCGGTGGCCGTCGGCCTGTTCGCGACGACGGCCGCCTCGGTATTGCACGGTGCCCCGTTTCGAAGGAGCAGCTTCCATGCCAGTGCTGGAAATTCGTGCTCCATGCCGGGGAAACATCGTGCCGGGCGCGCTACGAGCGTGGATCCCGCTCACGCACGCGCACTCATCGGGTGCGAAATGGCAGGCAGCGGCCCCGAATCGGGGCGCGGACGTGGCGGCCGGAACGTGCAGGGAGCAACGGTCCGCGCCGCCGGTGTGGACCGGTTCGGCGGCGGGACGGCGAGTGGAGCAGCCCGTCTTACAGCGCGTCCACGCCGGTTTCACCGGTGCGGATCCGCATGACGTTGACGAGTTCGGTCACGAAGATCTTGCCGTCGCCGATCTTGCCGGTGTTGGTCGCCTTGGCGATCGCTTCAATCACCTCGTCGACCTTGTCATCCGCGACCGCGACTTCGAGCTTGGATTTGGGTAGGAAATCCACGACGTATTCGGCGCCGCGATAAAGCTCCGTATGTCCCTTCTGGCGTCCGAAGCCTTTCACCTCGGTCACTGTCAAGCCTTGCACGCCAATTTCAGACAAGGCTTCGCGGGCATCGTCGAGCTTGAAGGGTTTGATGATTGCAGTCACAAGCTTCATGGTCTGACTCCAGTTCTGGTCTGTGGTTTGCCGTCTCGACGCAGCAGGTCGCCCCACCGTGGACGGTCCCTGATCGTCGCGCTCCGGATCGCATCCGCCATCGCGAGCCGCGACCACGATGGCACCGGTACCGCCGGCGCGGCTAATATAGCAAGCGCCCGGTAACGGCCGGGGCGACGCGCCGACACCGAAGCATCGCCAGCGATCTGGTGCGAAATGCAAAGCAGCTTGTGTGCCAGGCAAACGCCCGGCGCGCCGCAGGGCCGACACGCACCCGCGACGACGTGCGCTCCAGTCCGAGACACGCGGCGAGGCATCCGGCGAGCGAGAGAACGGAACAGGAGTTGGGAGCATGAAACCAGCCAGTGCCACCATCGAAAAGATGCTCGAGCAGATTGCGACGCTCGTGCCCGGGACTGCCGCGGCGCGCGACGAACTGCGTGCACTGTTGAGTGCGTCGTTCAACGGCATGGTGACGCGCATGAATCTCGTCTCGCGCGAGGAATTCGACGCGCAGGCGGCATTGCTCGCGCGTGCCCGCGACAAACTCGACGCGCTGGAAGCACGGCTCGCGACGCTCGAAGCGGAATCCGCCGACGACGGTCGTTGAGGCCGCGACGTTCAGCATGAAGACCCGTCGCCCTCACGGCGGCGGGCGGATGCACCGGCATGGACGCCGGTGCACAAGCAGGAAGCTCTGCATGGCGCAGAGTCGCCCGCGAAGGGCAGGGAGTGCCGCATGTCGATTGCGATTGCCTATAGCCGCGCGCTGCTCGGCGTGACCGCGCCTCCGGTGGCGGTCGAAACCCATCTCTCCACCGGCCTGCCGGCATTCAATCTCGTCGGGCTGCCCGAAACGACGGTACGCGAAAGCAAGGAACGCGTGCGCTCGGCGCTGCTGAACGCCGGTTACGAGTTCCCGCAGCGACGTATCACCGTCAACCTGGCACCTGCCGATCTGCCGAAGGAAGGCACGCGCTACGACGCGGCGATCGCGCTGAGCATTCTCGCCGCATCCGGACAACTGCCTCCCGCGGCACTCGCGCTCGTCGAAGTCGTGGCCGAACTCGCATTGAACGGCGATCTGCGCGGCGTGCGCGGCATCATGCCGGCGGCACTCGCGGCCGCCGCGGCCGGCCGTGCGCTGCTGGTCGCGCCCGCCAATCGCGACGAAGCAGCACTCGTCGCCGATCTCGCTGTCCACGCCGCGGACTCGCTGCACGCACTGACGCGGCATCTCGCCGGGACCGAACCGATTGCCGCGTGGCGCAGTGCCGGCGG
>JADZCB010000037.1 GCA_020851775.1 Gammaproteobacteria bacterium | reverse complement strand
GCGATGTCGCCCTTCTTCACGAAGTCACCGACGCCGACCCGGAAGCCGACGACCTGCACGATGTCGTCGTTGTTGTTGACACGGGGAGCATGCAGGGCGAACGCCATCGCGATGTGCCTCAGTACAGATTTTCCAGGATGTCTTCGATGAGTTTTCCGGCATCCGGCAGCAGATGACGCTCCAGACTGCGCGCCGACGCAATCGGTACCGGCGGGGCGCCGAGCCGGAAACATTGTCCTTGGTAGCCGGCTTCCAGCAGGCAAGCGGCGATTTCCGCGCCGATGCCGAATTCGTGGTGCGATTCTTCGGCAATCACTACCTGTGCACTGTGCAGCAGATGTGCCAGCAGGGTTCGACGTGGCAGTGGCGACAGCAGAGAAGGCACGACGATGTCGACTGCCAGCTCTTCGTCTTCCTCCAATCGTCGTGCCGCCTCTTCCACCGGAGGCAGCATGCCGCCGTAGGTGACGATGCAAAGATCGGCATCCGGACGCCGTCGCACCAGAGTGGGAAAGAGATGGGCGGCAAGGTCGCCTTCGGCCGCCGGCAATGCGTGGTATTCGCCGGCGTCCATGCTTTCTCCGTAAAGCAGCTTGTGCTCGAAGAACAGGGTCGGATACGGCCAGCACCGTGCAGCATCCACCAGCAGGCGAGCGACGTCGTGGCGGTGGCTGCCATAGAGGACGGTGAGCCCGGGGATGGAGGTGAAGATGTTTTCCGGACTCTGACTGTGGGTGGGACCATAGCCGCGGCGACCGCCCGAGGGCGTTCGCACGATGAGTGGTACGCGTACTTCCGGGAAGACGCCGGGGAACTTCACTGCATGGTTGTACAGTTGATCCATGCACAGTGACAGAAAGTCCGCGAACATGATTTCCACGATGGGACGGAAGTCGTCCATCGCCAAACCGATGGCAGTCCCGGTGATGCCGGCCTCTGAAATGGGCGTGGAGATCACACGACCGGGATAGGCAGTGGACAGACCCTGCGTGACCTTGAAGGCGCCGCCGTAAGGATCATGGAGGTCTTCGCCGATGAGCACGGTCTCCGGATGGTGCTCGAGCAAATGCTCGAGGGCGGCGTTGATGGCCACGCGCACGCTGCTGCCGTTCGGCACGGCGGGATAGGTGGGCGCCCGATCTCCGGGATCCCCGGTTCGGTGGAAGATGTGTTCCGGAATATCGTCGTACACCGCTTCCGGTGACGCATTCGCCGTTTCTCGTACGTGGTCGATGAAAGCGGCATTGCGCGCCTCGATTTGCAGCCGGACGTCATCGGACAGTTTCCGGCCGATGGCCGCCAGCGGGTCCCGGGCGCGTATCGAGCCCAGTTCATCGGCAGATCGCAGATCATCGCCCTTGGAATGCGGGCCCATGCGCCTGGTGTCGATCACGAGAAAACCGGGACGCCGGCTTTCACGTACCCGGCGCACCACGGCTTCCACCTGTTCGAAGAAATCGTCCGCTGCGTCGTCGAACCGCCAAGTCTCGAGGCCGAAGGCGGCACCACGGGCCTGGATGTCGCCGCCCAGGTTCTGATGCGGCTCCGTCGTCTGGGAAATACCGTTGTTTTCGACCACCACCAGCAAGGGCACGGACCAGATCGAGGCCATGTTCATCGCTTCGTAGAGCAGACCCTGGCCCAGGGTACCGTCGCCGATCATGGTGGCGACGATGGCGCTGCTGCCGTGAAGTTTGCGGGCGAGCGCCAATCCTGTTCCGATGCCGGTCATCCCACCCTGCACGCCGTTGGAATGGAAATGCCGCCAGACGAGATGCTGGCTGCCACCACGCCCCCCGCAGGCGCCGGCCTCGCGGCCCATGATCTCCGCCACCAGACCGGCGAACTCACCGGAATACGTCAGAAAGTGGCCGTGATTGCGATGATTGGAAAGAGCGGCGTCGTCGGGATGGGTCAACGCCCGCACTACGGCCATCGCGCATAATTCCTGGCCCAGGCAGGTATGCGTCGTCCCGGACACGAGGCCGCGCGAGAACTGGTCGAGAATCAGGTGTTCCGTCGAGCGGATGAGGTGGCCGAAAGCGTAAAGCTGTTCCGGCGTGCTGCCGATCAAGGGTTTGCCGTGGGCGTCGCGTTCGAATCCGGGAATGTCCAGGCGGGGCATACGGGCGGCGGCTGCTAGGGAAAGCGGCCGCGAGCTTAACGCAGTTTCCACGGCCATTGTGCTAACGTCCTACCGTTTCTCACACAATTTTCCGAACGACATGGCGCTGCCCAAGCTCGAACCGATTCGCGACGAGGACTTGCCCGAGTTCTGCGCTTTCCTGCACGCCAATCTCAATCCCAGTCACCCGGTCGACGTCTGGGCCAATGCGTTCCGGCAGAATTGGGGCGTCGACAAGCCGAACAACGGTTTCCTCATCCGTAACGATGCCGGCACGCTGGTCGGCGGTATCGGCGCGATCTATGCGGCGTATCCGGTGCACGGAAAGCCGATGAAGTTCTGCAACATCACGAGTTGGATGGTGCTGGACGAATACCGTACCCAGAGCATGCGCCTGGCGATGGCGGTCGTTGCCCAACCGGGTTTCATCTTCACCGATCTGTCGCCGACGGCGGTCGTCGAACAATCGCTCAGGTTTCTCAAATTCCGGCCCATGAACGACGCGCGCACGGTCCTGTTCAATCTCCCGGCGCCCTGGCAGCGTCTGATGGGCGCGAGGGTGATTACGGACCCCGTGCGCCTCGAAACCGCGCTGGATGCAGCCGCCCTCGGTGTCTATCGCGACCACCGGGAATTTCCGTGGCTGAAATTTCTCAGCGTCGGCCGGAAAGGCGAGTGCAGCCTGGTGGTGTACAAGACGACGGTGCTCAAGGGCCTGCCCAGCGCCGACATCGTCGGTTTCACGCGTCCGGACCTCTTTCTGCGTCTGCTGCCGGTGGTCGGCTGCCATTTTCTCCGCTCGGGCATGCTGACCACCCGCGTCGAAAGCAGGTTGTTGCCGGGCAAGCCCAAGTGGCCGTACAAGGAATTGACCGGCTATCGCAACAAGGTGTTTCGCGGTGAGGGCGTGACCGAAAGCGACATCCAGAACCTCTATTCGGAATATGTCGCCCTCGATCTCTGAACTGTTTCCCGGTTCGCGCCCGGCGGGGATCCCGGTCTGCACGCGACCCATTCTTTCGGTGGTCATCCACACCGAGGAGGAGTTCGACTGGGACAAGGCACATGCGCGCGATGAGATCGGGGTGGAGCACATGCGCCACATCGACCGCGCCCAGGAAGTCTTCGATGCCTTCGGTATCGTGCCCAATTACGTCATCGACTATCCCGTCGCCAGCCAGCCGCTCGGATACGACACGCTGCGCCGGTACCAGCACGACGGTCGCGCCGTCATCGGCGCACATCTGCATCCGTGGGTATCGCCTCCGCTGACCGAAACGCTGAGCCGTGCCAACACGTATCCGGGAAACCTGCCGCGCGCCCTGGAATACGAAAAGCTGCGGGTGCTGACCGAAACCATCGAACGGAATTTCGGGCAGCGCCCGGTGACATATCTGGCTGGCCGCTACGGCAATGGCCCGAACAGCGCCGCTATCCTGGAAGAATTGGGCTACGAGGTGGACATCAGCATCGCGCCGCCGATCGACTACAGCGGTGACGGCGGCCCCGACTATTCGGGTTACAGTGCCGCGCCGTTCTGGTTTGGCACCGAACGAAGACTGCTGGCCCTGCCCGGTGGCGGGTGTTATGCCGGCTGGTTGCGCAAGGCCGGGACGCCGTTTTATCGCCTGATCACCCGACCTGCGCTGCGCTGGGCGCGGCTTCCGGCGATCACGTCACGCCTGCGTGCGTTCGAGCGCATCCGCCTGTCGCCCGAGGATTACACGCTGGCCGAAATGCAGCGTATGACCCGCGCCATGCTGGACGACGGGCTGCGGATATTCGTGTTCAGTTTCCATTCCCCGTCGGTGCACCCGGGCTTTACACCCTACGTTCGCGACGAGGCCGGTCTGAAGCGTTTCCTGGACAAGACGCGGGCCTATTTCGAGTGGTTCATGCACAGCCTCGACGGGCAGAGCATGACGCCATTGGAGATAAAGACGTTGCTGGCCGACGGCGCCTGACCCAGCGCATAGGAACGAGTCGAGTGAACACGCCCGCCCGCATGACCGCGATGTGCCTCGATGCAGCGAACACGCCGCTCGTCGTCCGCGAACTGCCCGTGCCTGTGCCCGGCGAGGATGAGGTGCTGATCGAAGTCGCGGCCTGTGCCGTCTGTCGCACCGATCTGCACATCGTCGATGGCGAACTCGGCGAGCCGAAGCTGCCGCTCGTTCCCGGTCACGAGATCGTCGGTCGCGTCGTCGCGTGCGGGCGCCGGGTGGACCGGCTGCAGGTCGGCATGCGGGTCGGTGTGCCGTGGCTCGGCGCGACCTGCGGCCATTGCGCATACTGCCGTGGCGGCCGTGAGAATCTCTGCCCCGACGCACGCTTCACCGGCTATCACCGCGACGGTGGTTATGCGGAATATGCGGTCGCGAAGGCCGCTTACGCGTTCGGGATCCCTGCTGCCTGCAGCGACGTGGAAGCCGCGCCCTTGCTGTGCGCCGGGCTGATCGGACATCGCTGTCTGCGCAGCGCAGGCGACGTGCAGCGCCTCGGCATCATGGGTTTCGGCGCCGCCGCGCACATCGTCGCGCAGGTCGCGCGCCACGAGGGACGCGAGGTCTACGCATTCACCCGACCCGGCGATACGACGGCGCAGGCGTTTGCGCGGACCCTCGGCGCAGTATGGGCCGGGGATGCCGACGACGTCGCGCCCGAGCCGCTCGATGCCGTCATCATTTTCGCTCCCGTCGGCGCGCTCGTGCCGCTCGCGTTGCGCTGTGTGCGACCCGGCGGCAGCGTCGTCTGTGGTGGCATCCACATGAGCGACATCCCGTCGTTTCCGTATTCGGTTCTGTGGGGTGAACGGAAAATCATGTCGATCGCGAATCTGACGCGACGGGATGCCGAGGAATTCCTCGCGCTCGCCCCGCGGGTGCCGGTGCGTACGGAAGTGAGCGTGATGCCGCTCGTCGCGGCGAACGAAGCGCTGGCGCGTCTGCGGCGGGGCGAGGTGAGCGGAGCGGTGGTGCTCGCGTGCCGGTGAGGCACGCGGGCGGTTGAAGCGAATCGACGGAAGGACGGCCCGGCCGCCGCAACCGAAGTTGCGACGGCCGGTACGCGGATCTCAGTAGACGTCCTTCGTCGTGTTGTAGACGTTGAACTTGCCGGTTGGCGTGATCAGACGCTTGTCCTTGATCACGGTCTTCAGCTTGCGGGTCTTGTCGTCGAGGATGACGAGCGCCGAGCTCTGATCCTTGCCGTTCCACACGGAGAACCAGACTTCGTCGCCGGCAGCGTTGTACTCGGGCTGCACGACACGCTTCGCGCCTTCACCGAGATCGGCCCATTCCGCAATCGGCAGGACTTCGAACTTCGCATCCGGCTTGGTGGTGTCGAACACCGCAATGCTCTGCGAGATCTTCTCGTCCGGATTCAGCGGCGCATCCACCCAGAGATTGCTCGACTTCGGATGGCTCTTGACGAACAGCGAACCGCCACCCATGCCCTGGAGCGTACGCACCGCTTTCCACGCGTGCTCCTTGTGTTTCTCGGGATCCGTCCCGATGAACGTCACGTCGGCATTGCCGAGCGCGCTCGTCACCCACACTGGCCCGAACTTCGGATCGTTGAGGTTGGCGCCGCGACCGGGGTGCGGGATCTTCGTCACATCGACCACGGCTTCGAGTTCACGGTCCTTCGAATCGATCACGACGACCTTGTCCGACTGGTTCGCGGCAGTCAGGAAGTAGCGCTTGGTCGAATCCCAGCCGCCATCGTGCAAGAACGGGGCGCCGTTGATGGTCGTCACCGACATGTTGTCCAGATCCTCGTAGTTCGCGAGCAGGATCCGGCCGGTCTCCTTCACGTTGATGATGAACTCGGGATGCAGGTGCGACGCCACGATCGCCGCCACGCGCGGTTCCGGATGGTATTCCTGCGTGTCGACGGTCATGCCGCGGGTCGAGACGATCCTGAGTGGTTTCAGCGTCGGTCCGTCCATGAAGACGTACTGCGGCGGCCAATAGGCGCCGGCGATCGCGTAACGGTCCTCGAAACCACGGTACTTCGTGGTCTCCACCGACCGCGCTTCGAGGCCCATCTTGATCTCGGCGACCTTCGCCGGCGGGTCCATCCACAGATCGATCATGTCGATCTTCGCGTCACGACCGATCGTGTACACATAGCGGCCGGATGCCGAGGGCCGTGAGATATGCACCGCATAGCCGGTCTTGATGATGGTGACGATTTCCTTGGTATCGCCGTCGATGATCGCGATTTCGCCGCTGTCGCGCAGCGTGACGACGAAGAAGTTCTCGATGTTGCGCTTGTGCTGGGGCGCCGTCGGGCGCTTGTCCGGCGCCACGTGCACCTTCCAACTCGCCATCATCTGCTCCATGCCGAACTCGGGCGGGAGCGGCGGCGGATGCTGCAGGTAGCGCGCCAGGCTGTCGATCTGCGCGTCGCTCAATGCATGCGACGTGCCCCAGTTCGGCATGCCGGCCGGCGAGCCGTAGGTGATCATCGTCTTCAGGTATTCGGTGCCCTTTTCGCGTGTAATGTCGGTCGTCAGCGGCTTGCCGGTCGCGCCCTTGCGCAGTACGCCGTGACAGCCGGCGCAGCGCTCGAAGAAAATCTGCTTCGACTCGTCGAATTCGGCGACCGTCATCGGCGGGCCGTCGGTGGTGATCATGTCGCGGGTCTCGCCGGCCGCGATCGTGCTGGCAGCCCCGCCGTACACATGCTCGGCATCGGTTCCCACGGGATGGCGCGACTTGCTGCCATTCGCCGTCTTCTCGGCACCGCGCGCGGCGGCGACCTGCGCCACGGTGACTTCCCCGCCGCCGTTCCACTTGGTCAGGACGTAGGTCAGCGCACCGGCGATTTCGTGGTCCTTGAGGTAGCCCATCGGCGGCATCGCGCCGTTGTAGTCGACGCCGTTGACGGTGATCTTGCCGGTCAGCCCGTTGACGACCGCGGCGGCCGCCCGCGCGGGATCGGCTTTCAGATAGTCCGAATTCGCCAGTGGAGGAAAGGCGCCGGCCATGCCCTGGCCGTTGGCCTGATGGCAGGCGGCGCAGACACGGCCATAGACCTCCTCGCCGATCTTCAGCGGATCGCCGCTCTGGGCCTGCTTCATTTCAGCTTCGTGAGCTGCCGTCGCCGCCGGTTCCGCACTCGCAGTCGTCCCCAGCATCAGCAATCCGGCGACCCACAACAATGGCGTGCGGCGCACGCCGCCAGGTGGTTTCTTCATCTGAATCTCCCTTGATTTCAACCCGAAAACCTTCCTGCCATTACAGGCAATCAGGCCCCCCCTAAGCATTGATCAACGTCAAGCACATCATGTCTGGCGCAAATCCAGTATCAGCCGTCAGTAATGCAGACTGACGGTGAAGTTCGCGTAGGTCCCGGCCCAACTCGCGATTTCGACCCGCGGGTCGTCCGGCGCGAAGTGCCGCACTTCCTGGTACGACCAGAAGCGCTGGTCAGTGAGGTTGTAGACCCCGAGGTGGCAGTCGATGCCCCGGCGTGGCGTCCAATGCAGCACGGTGTCGACCAGCGTCCGCGCCGGCGGCACGAAGAACGGCCCGGCGGTGAAGTCGGTACGCTG
>JADZCB010000036.1 GCA_020851775.1 Gammaproteobacteria bacterium | reverse complement strand
ATTTCAGACGAGGACTTCACATCATGGCCGGCACACGCGTCTCGCTCGCAACGAACAAGGGCACGATCGAACTCGAACTTTTCGATGATCAGGCGCCGGCCACGGTCGCGAATTTCATCCAGTATGTCCAGGACGGCTTTTACGACGGCACGATCTTCCACCGCGTCATCGACAATTTCATGATCCAGGGGGGTGGCTTCGACGCGAACTTCCGCCAGAAACAGACCCGGGCGCCCATCAAGAATGAAGCCGACAACGGTGCCAGGAACGCGGTCGGGACGATCGCGATGGCCCGCACCAACGATCCACATTCGGCGACGGCCCAGTTCTTCATCAACGTGAAGAACAACGACTTTCTCGATCACCGAAACCCGTCGGACCAGGGCTGGGGCTACTGCGTGTTCGGTGAAGTGACGACCGGCATGGACGTCGTCGAGGCGATCAAGGGGGTGCCGACGCGCACTGCCAACGGCATGCAGGACGTGCCTGTCGACACCGTGGAGATCGTCAGCGCGCAAGTGTTCTGAGTTCCCGTCCCGGCATGCGCACGGTCTTCGCGTCCGACACGCATCTCGCGCCTGAACGGCCGCAACGGATCGCCGAATTCTCGGCGCTGCTCGCGCGCGTGGCGGCGTGGCATGCGACGCTCTACCTGCTCGGTGACGTCGTCGAATTCTGGCCCGGCGACGACGACGATGCGCCGCTGCATCGCGAACTCGTGGTCGCGCTGCGGCGGCTCACCGACGCGGGCTGCCGCGTGCACGTCGCGCGGGGCAACCGCGATTTTCTGATCGGCGACGATTTCCGCCGCGAGACGGGCGCCGGGTTGCTCGAGGACTGGACTACGCTCGCACTCGGCGGCGATTGCGCGCTGCTCACGCACGGCGATCTGCTCTGCACCCGCGATCTCAAATACCAGGAGTTTCGTCGCTTCGTGCGCGATCCGGCGCGCCAACGGCAATTCCTCGGCCTGCCGCTTACCGAGCGCCGCCGCATCGCGCTGCAGACGCGCGAGGGCACGCAGTCGTCGATGGCGGAGAAAGCCGCCGGGATCATGGACGTCGACGACGCCGAAGTCGCGCGCGTGATGCGTGACCACGGCGCGACGCTGCTCGTCCATGGCCATACCCATCGTCCCGCGCTCCACGACTTCATCCTCGACGGACGATCCGTACGTCGCTGCGTGCTCGGCGACTGGTACGACGCCGGTCGGGTGCTCGTACACGACGAGGCCGGACTGCGTCTGCTCGACGTGCCGGCGGTGCTCGCCCTGGATTGAGTGCGCTGCCGCTCGTTGCGGGTCGCTACGGCAATGGATGCACCAGGCTGGCACGGTAGCAAGCCCAGTCGAAATGGGGGCCGGGATCGGTCTTGCGGCCCGCTGCGATATCGGCATGTGCGACGATTCGGGCCGGGCTCAGTGCCGGATACGCGCGCAGCAGGCGGCGGGTCAGGACCGAAAGCGCCGTATACTGCATGCCGGTGAAGACGTCGTCGTCGCAACCTTCGAGCTCAATCCCGATCGAGAAATCGTTGCAGGCTGCGCGCGATTCGAAACACGACACACCGGCGTGCCAGGCACGCTCGTCGACGGATACGAACTGGATCGTCTCGCCATCGCGGCGGATCAGGAAATGGGCCGAGACGCGCAGACCCCGCAGGTCGGTGAACGACGAATCGGCGGCATGGTTCAGCCGGTTCAGGAACAGATCGCGGATCCACGGGCCACCGTAGCGACCGGCCGGCAGGCTGATCGCATGAATGACGATCAGATCAACAAGGGTCAGCGGTGGCCGTGCATCGAAATTCGGCGACGGCACGTGCATGAGGCCCGGAAGCCAGCCGGCGCGCGGCGCCGCTGCAGTGTCGGTCGTCACGTCCCGCTCAGACGTCGCCGCGGGCCGCGAGCACGAGCGAGAACAACGGCCCTTCGGATTCGAAATGGCGCACGATGCGCAGGCCCGCTGTGCGGAGCATGGCGGTCAGCGACGCCGTGGTGAACTTGCGGCTGATTTCCGTGAGGATCGACTCGCCCGCCTGCAACTCGAGCGTACGACCGAGGCGCCGGAAACCGACGCGCTGGTCGACGAGGCTGTCGAGATACATCTCGATGCGTTCCGCCTGCACGTCGTAGTGCGCGCGATGTGCGAAGTGAGACAGGTCGAAGTCCGCACCGAGCGCCGTGTTGAGGACCGACAGCACGTTGAGGTTGAAGCGCGCAGTGATCCCGCTGCGGTCGTTGTACGCGGCGTGGAGCACCGCCGGCGACTTCACGCGATCCGCGCCGAGCAGCAGATAATCATCTTCTTGCAGAAGGCCGCAGACCTCGGTCAGGAAGGCCTCTGCTTCACCCGCGTCGAAGTTGCCGATCGTGCCGCCCAGGAACATCAACAATCTGCGCCCCGGCCGCAGCGGCACGTGATCGAGACCGGCGGTGAAATCCCCGACCAGCGGTTCGACCGCAAGCCATGGAAACTCACGACGCAGCGCGAGCCCGCTGTCCGTCAGCACGTCGGCGCACACGTCGAACGGCGCATAGAGCGGCCGCAGTTGCCGTGTCGCACAGGCCCCGACCAACAGGCGTGCCTTGGCATAGCTGCCACTGCCGAATTCGACGAGCGTCGCCGGGCGCGTCAGCTCGACGATATCCGCCGCATGGCGTTGCAGCAGCCCGAGCTCGGTGCGCGTCGGGTAGTACTCGGTCGTGCGACAGATCCGATCGAACAGCAGCGAGCCGTGCGCATCGTAGAAATACTTCGGCGGCAGCCGGCGCGGCGGCTCGAACAGGCCCGCGAGCACGTCCTCGGCGAGCGACGGGACTGCGCGCGAGGGCGGCACCCAGACGGGTTTCAGCGATGCTTGCGTCAAGGATCTCACGATGAGAGTTCTCTGCACTCGTGCCGGGCCGGCATAATAGCATCGTCTTTTCGCGGTCTTTCCGGCCGCTCCGCGATCCGCGCCATGCACCGACATGCCGAGAGGGCAAGATGACTACCCCGTTCGACCGCAGCGCCACGCAGATCGACTTTCTCGAGGGCCTGTCGGCCACCGTCGCCGCTGCACTCGCCGAAGACATCGGCACCGGCGACGCGACCGCGCGTCTCATCGCCGCCGACACACGTGCGACGGCCACGGTCATCACGCGCGAAGCGGCGGTGCAAGCCGGGCAACCGTGGTTCGACGAAGTCTTCCGCCAGATCGATCCGGCGGTGCGCATCAACTGGCATCACCGGGACGGCGGCGCACTGGAGGCGGATACGATCGTCTGCGAGCTCGAGGGTGCGGCGCGCAGTCTCGTGACCGGCGAGCGTACGGCACTGAACTTCCTGCAGACCTTGTCGGGCACCGCGACGACCACACGCGAACACGTCCGCGCGCTGGCCGGTACGCGGACCAGGCTGCTCGACACGCGCAAGACCCTGCCGGGACTGCGTCGGGCGCAGAAATACGCGGTGCGCTGTGGTGGCGGCTACAACCATCGCGCCGGCCTCTACGATGGCGTCCTGATCAAGGAGAACCACATCGCCGCGGCGGGTTCGGTGACGGCCGCGATTGCCGCCGTGCGTGCCGCAGGCGTGCTGCTGCCGATCGAAGTCGAAGTCGAGCGTCTCGATCAGATAGAACCGGCGCTCACCGCCGGCGCCGACATGCTGCTGCTCGACAATTTCAGTTTCGATCTGATGCGCGAGGCCGTGCAGCTCGCCGCCGGCCGCGTCAGGCTCGAGGCATCAGGTGGGTTTGCGCTCGCCGATTTGGCGGCGGTCGGGGCTACCGGCGTCGATTTCGTCTCGGTCGGATCATTGACGAAGCACCTGCGCGCGACCGATCTGTCGATGCGGATCGTCACGCGCTGAGCGACACGCGCTGTCAGAGCCTCGCGCGCACGGTGTCGAAAATGCGAGCGACCGAGGCTTCGCCCTCGGCCACGAGCGCGTCGATCTCGCTCATCCGCGGCTGGGTGAACGTCGTGTCCTCGATGCTGCCGACATTGACGTATACGTTGAGCGCCGCGCTCTTCAGGCCGGCGTAGGCCGCCATCACCGCGACACCGGCATCGCTGACGACGTTCGTGTTGCCGTGTCGGGCGGCGTCTGCGCTGAGCCGGATCACCTCGACGCAGGCGCGCGCACAGGCGAGCGGCACCTCGGTCGCCTGCTTCAGGGCTTCCTGGATCGCGGCGCTGCGCGCGGCTTTCTCGTCGTCACTCGACTTCGGCAGGCCGTAAGCGGCCATGACGTGATCGAAGACCGCGACGTCGGCCGCGATCGCCTCGGTCAGTCGTGCGCGCGCGGATTCCGCTGCCGCGAGCACTTCGCGCATCTGCGCGTCGACCGCCGCATACTTCTCGCGCCCCACCGTGAAATTGCAAACCATGCCGACGAGCGCCGCGCCCATCGCACCCATCACACCCGCCGCACTGCCACCGCCCGGTGTCGATGATCCGCTCGCGAGCCGATCGAGAAACGTCTGCAGGGGAAGATCCTCGATCATCGGTGCGGTATCCTCGGCAATGGGAAGGCGGCGGCAGTATAACGAGCACGCCACGGTCCGCGTAGCCGCGCCAGGCCGGCGTGACAGTCACGAACGGCGTATCACAGAACTTGCGAGCCCCGTGCCCGCCGGTTACCGTGCGCCGCGCCTGCCGTGCCACACCCCGCGAGTACATCGATGAAGAAGCTGCTGTTCCAACTCGATACCGACACGATCGCGAATGCGTTCGACACGATCGCCGCCTACGACGGCGGCGCCGATCATGTGATCCGGGTGCCGGGCATGACGCCGGCGAACGTCGCAAGCATCGTCGAAGGCACGATCTTCACGCGTCCGCCGTCGAGCAAGAAATTCACGGCGCTGTTCGTCACGGGCAGCAACATCGGCGACGGGCAGGCGCTGTTCGATGCGGTGAAGAAACACTTCTTCGGCAAGTTCCGGGTGTCGATGATGCTCGACAGCAACGGCGCCAACACGACATCCGCCGCCGCCGTGGCATGCGTCGAAAAGCATTGCAGGCCGGCCGGCAAGCGTGCCGTCATCCTCGCCGGCACCGGTCCGGTCGGCCAGCGTGCGGCAGTGCTGCTCGCGAAGCTCGGGGCATCCGTGCTCGTGACATCGCGGCAGCAGGCACGCGCGGCGGCGGTCTGCGCAGCGATGGCGCAGCGCTTCGGTGTGACCCTCGAAGCGGCCGGCGTCGCGGATGCAGCGTCGATTGCAGCCTGCCTCGATGGCGCGCACATCGTGCTCGCGACCGGCGCCGCAGGTGTCCAATTGCTGTCCGAGGCACAGTGGGCAGAGCACCCGACGCTCGAACTGATCATGGATGCCAACGCGACGCCGCCGCTCGGTATCGGCGGTATCGAGATGACCGACCGCGGCAGCGAGCGGCACGGCAAGGTGTGCTACGGCGCGCTCGGATTCGGTGGGCTCAAGCTCGAAGTGCATCGCGCCTGCGTCGCACGACTGTTCGAGACCAACGATCTGCTGCTCGACGCGCCGGACATCTTCGAGATCGCGCGCAACGCGGCGCGGGCCCGCTGACCGGCATCCGGCGCCGGCGAAGCCCGGCATGGGAGCCGGTGGCCTGCCCTGCGATCAGCATTACAATGAGTACCGTCCCGTTGCGCAGGATGCGAACCGCGAGATCCCGCCCCCGATGAGCGCCTTCGAACAAATCCTCACGGCCAATGCCGAGGACCTGCTGAAGCTCGTCTTCAAGACGGCGGCGAATCGCGATCGGCAGGCGCAGGGCCGGCGCTCGCGTGAAATCGCGCGGCGTCTGAATCTCACGCATGGCCAGTTGATCTGCGCCGTCGGCTTCAACCCGCACATCCGCGAACTGCCGGACGTCGTCTCGATTCTCGGCTTCTCGAGTTACGATGCGCTGGCCCAGGCCCGCAACGAATATTTCACGATCGATCTCTATGATCGCCTCGGCATCAAGGATGTCCTGGCGATCTATCTCGCCGTCGCGAAGGATCCCTGGCACCAGCAGATCATGCAGTACCTGCTCGCAAATCGCCTGAAGCGCATCGAGGAGCGCATCGAGGCAACGGTCAACTCGCTGATCATCGAACGCTACAAGAAGGAGATGCGTGCGATCTACGGCGATGGTGTCGCCCAGCTCGAATTCGTCGAACAGCGGCTGCGCAATACCCATAGCGGCTTCCGCGCGCTGCTCGGGGAGGTGCTGATGATCGTCGAGAGCCGGCTCGTGCCGGTCGGCGATCTGTTCTTCCGCGACAATATCCTGCCGGAAGAGAAGCGGCGCCTGATCATCAAGGGCCTGGTGCCGCGCGAGCTGGTCGTATCACGCCTGCAGGAACCGAACCTTTCGCCGCACGAGCGGCGCGTGCTCGAGGATCAGTTGCGGCTGATGTAAATCGCCGTGGCGGCGACAGCGCGACTCAGCGCCCGGCGTGGCGCGATGCGAGATCTATCCAGGTTTCGACGACGGTATCCGGATTCAGCGAAATGCTTTCGATGCCGCGCTCGAGCAGCCAGGCGGCGAGATCCTCGTGATCCGACGGCCCCTGGCCGCAGATCCCGATGTATTTGCCGGCGGCCCGACAGGCATCGATCGCGCGCGCCATCAGCGCCTTCACCGCCGGGTTGCGCTCGTCGAACAGATGGGCGACGAGCCCGGAGTCGCGGTCGAGCCCGAGCGTCAACTGCGTCAGATCGTTCGAGCCGATCGAGAAGCCGTCGAAATACTGCAGGAAGTCTTCGGCAAGCAGCGCGTTCGACGGCAGTTCACACATCATGATCACGCGCAGACCGTTCTTGCCGCGCTCCAGGCCGCAGGCGGCCAGCAGTTCGATGACCTGGCGCGCCTCGTCCGGCGTGCGCACGAACGGCACCATCACTTCGACGTTGGTCAGGTCCATCTGGTCGCGCACCCGCTTCAGTGCCTCGCATTCCATCTCGAAACACGGGCGGAAGGTCTCCGCGATGTAGCGCGATGCGCCGCGGAAGCCGAGCATCGGATTTTCCTCTTCCGGCTCGTAGACGTTGCCGGCGATCAGATTCGCGTATTCGTTCGATTTGAAGTCCGACAGACGCACGATCACGGGATGCGGATTGAAGGCCGCCGCGATCGTCGAGATACCTTCGGCAAGACGCGCGACGAAGAATTCACGCGGGTTCGCGTAGGCCGCGATCAACGGTTCGATGGTCTCCTGCAGATCGCGCGACAGTCGCGCGTAATCGACGAGCGCGCGTGGATGAATGCCGATCATCCGGTTGATGATGAACTCCAGACGCGCCAGGCCGACCCCCTTGTTCGGCAGGTTCGAGAATGCGAACGCCCGATCGGGGTTGCCGACGTTCATCATGATTTTCACCGGCAGTGCCGGCATCGCGTTCAGTTCGATCTCGCGGCGCTCGAACGGCAGCAGCCCGTCATAGATGTAGCCGGTGTCACCTTCGGCACAGGTCACCGTGACCGGCACGCCGTCGGCGACGTCGTCCGTCGCCGTACCACAACCGACGACGGCCGGCACACCGAGTTCGCGCGCGATGATCGCGGCGTGACACGTGCGGCCACCGCGATTGGTGACGATCGCCGCCGCCCGCTTCATCACCGGTTCCCAATCCGGATCGGTCATGTCGGTGATCAGAACGTCGCCTTCCTCCAGTTTCGCCATCTCCGAGATGTCGGTGATGATGCGCGCGACACCGCTGCCGATCTTCTGCCCGATGCTGCGGCCCTCGACGAGGACCTTGCCGCGGCGGCCGAGTGCATAGCGTTCGATGATCTGACCCGCCCGGCTCTGCACCGTCTCCGGTCTTGCCTGCACGACGTAGAGCTGACCATCGAGTCCGTCCTTGGCCCATTCGACGTCCATCGGCCGGCCATAATGTTGCTCGATCGCGACTGCGAGCCGCGCGAGTTCCTCGACGTCCGCGTCATCGAGGCAGAAACGCCGGCGGTCTGCCTCGTCGACGTCGCGCGACACGACGCCGTGGTCGGCCTGCGCGTCGTCCGCATAATTCATGCGCACGTGCTTGCTGCCCAGGTTGCGACGGAGTATCGCCGGCCGCCCGGCGGCAAGCGCCGGCTTGTAGACATAGAACTCGTCCGGATTGACCGCCCCCTGCACGACCAGCTCGCCGAGACCATAGCTCGCCGTGATGAAGACGACATCGCGGAATCCCGACTCGGTGTCGAGCGTGAACAGTACGCCGCTCGCGCCGATGTCCGAGCGCACCATGCGCTGGATGCCGGCCGACAGTGCGACTTTTTCGTGTTCGAAGCCGTGGTGTACGCGATATGAAATCGCGCGATCGTTGAACAGCGAGGCGAACACCTCCTTGATGCGGCGGCGGACTTCGTCGAGCCCCCTGACGTTGAGAAAGGTTTCCTGCTGACCGGCAAAAGACGCCTGTGGCAGATCCTCGGCAGTCGCCGAAGAGCGGACCGCCACGGAGAAGCCCGCCGGCGCGCTCGCCGCCATGCCCGCATAGGCGTCCGAAATCGCGGTCTCCAGACCGGTCTGCAGTGGAGTGTCGATGATCCAGCCGCGGATCTCGCGACCGGCGGCGGCGAGCGCCGTGACGTCGGCAGTATCGAGCCCCTTCAGCCGCTGTTCGATGCGTGCCGCGAGCCCGTTTTGCGCCAGAAAATCGCGGAATGCCTGGGCCGTGGTCGCGAAGCCGCCCGGCACCCGCACCTGAGCGGCGCTGAGGTGGCGGATCATCTCGCCGAGCGACGCGTTCTTGCCACCGACGCGTTCGATGTCGTCGATTCCGGTGTGTTCGAGCGAGACTATATAATCAGACATGCATGCTTCTCTCAGAGACTCCGTCCCGCTCTGCTGCGGCGAGTGGCCCGGCATTGTAACCGACTCCCGAGGTACGTCTTATCAACGACCCCAAAAAAAAGAAACGGCGGGCCTTCTTCGTGTCCGACCGCACGGGCATCACTGTCGAGACCCTCGGCCAGAGCCTGCTGACGCAGTTTCCGGACATCGAGTTCGTGACCCGCACCCTGCCCTTCGTCACCAACCAGGTCGCCGCTCAGCATGCGGCGGACGTGATCCGTGCGGCGCGCGCCGAGGACGGCGTGCCGCCACTGGTGTTCAGTACGCTGACGGACCCGACGACGCAGTACATCATCGGCTCGGCCAACGAATACGTATTCGATCTCTTCGGCACCTTCATCGAGCCACTCGAAGACGCGCTCGGTACCGAGTCCTCGCACACGGCCGGTCGCATGCACGGGATCCGCGACGTGACGGTCTACGAACGACGCCTCCACGCGCTGAACTACTCGCTGGCCCACGACGACGGCGTCAGCATCCGCGATCTCGGCGAGGCCGATGTCGTGCTGGCCGGCGTCTCCCGTAGCGGCAAGACGCCGACCTGCCTGTATCTGGCGATGCATTACTCGTTGCGGGCCGCGAACTACCCCCTGACCGACGACGACTTCGCCACCGGCAAACTACCTCCGCCGCTCGCGAAATGCCGTCCGAAGCTGTACGGGCTGACGATCGTGCCCGAACAATTGAGTCGCATCCGGCACGAACGGCGTCCGCACGGCATCTACTCGACGATTGCACAGTGCCGGGCGGAAGTCGCCAAGGCCGAGGCACTCTTCAAGGCCGAGAACATTCCGTATCTCGATACGACGACGGTCTCGATCGAGGAAATCGCGTCGACCATCGTGCGCGACATGGGCCTGCGCTGAACGATGCCGTCGCGACGCACGGCGGCGGGAATGGCCGTCGCCGCGATGATGGTCTCGTCGTTCGTTGGCGCCGTCGGCCTGCCGTCGCCGGTCTGGTTCCCGGGCATGTGCGCGTGGCTCGCCGGTGCATTGCTGCTGCCGGGCCTGACCCGCTTCCAGGCTGCGCAGGCCGCGTCGATGACCGCGGTCGGCCTCAGCGGGATCGCGTGGGCCACCGCGCACGGCAGCTTTGCCTGGTGGCCGGGTCTGCGCGACGGCAATCATGCGTTGCTCGCGATGCTGGCCGCCGTCAGCTTCCTGCGCACGGTGACGACGTCCAAGGTCGGTATCGAGGCACTGCCGCGTGGCCGCCGTGCGGTGCTCGAGACACTCGCCGCGACCCACCTCTTCGGCGCCGTCATCAACATTTCGGCACCGGTGCTCGTCGGCGAACGCATCGCGCCCCACCACAACATGACGCCACTGCAGGCCAAGACCGTGAGCCGTGCGTTCGTCGCGGCGTCGATGTGGTCGCCGTTCTTCATCGCGATGGCGCTGATCCTCCATTACGTGCCGGGCGCCCGGCTGCCGGTGATTTCCGGCCTCGGCTTCGCGACATCGGCGGTGCTGATGATTGCCTGTGCCGTGACGCTGACGCGCGATCGTGAAGTGGACGGCTTTACCGGCTATCCGCTGCATTGGCGCGCGCTGTGGGCGCCGGTGCTGTTGTCTGCCTGCGTGCTCGCCGGCCATGCGTTGCTGCCCGGGCTGTCGGTGCTCGTGCTGATCGAAGGGGCCGCGCTCGGCGTCACGCTCGTGGTGCTTCTGCTGCGGCGGCGGCCACGCGAAGGCGTGGCGGTACTCGCCGGTCACGTGCGCGACCGGCTGCCCGACATGCGTGGCGAATTGACGATGTTCCTCGGCGCGGCCGTGATGACGGCGGGCATCGGTGCCGCGATCGGCATGACGGGGCCGGTACTGGCGCCTGAATTCGTCGGCCCCGGTACGGCGGCGATTCTGCTCGCCGCACTGATCGTGCTGGCGGTCGTCGGTGTACACCCGGTCGTGTGCATTTCGGTGCTAGCGAGCCTGTGGCCCTTCGCCCGCTACGACGGCAATCTGCTCGGCGCCGTGTTCCTGCTCGCCTGGGGCCTCGGGCTCGTGATCTCGCCATTTTCCGGCACCAGCCTCGTGTTCCAGGGCCGTTTCGGGCTGCGCACGGGCGACCTGCTGCGCTTCAATCTGGGCTACGTGCTGTTCGGCTACGGTGTCGGCGTTGCGCTGTTTTATCTCTACGCAGGCTGGTTCGCGCCGTAGCCCGCCTTGCGCACCACGGCGGACGCT
>JADZCB010000035.1 GCA_020851775.1 Gammaproteobacteria bacterium | reverse complement strand
GGTGGAAAAAATCGAAATCGTCGAAGTCGGGCCGCGCGATGGTCTGCAGAGCCAGCCGACGCTCGTCGACACCGATACGAAAATCGAATTCATCACGCGCCTGGTGGATGCGGGCCTCACGCGACTCGAAGTGGCGAGTTTCGTGAACCCGAAGCGCGTGCCGCAGATGGCGGATGCCGACGCAATCAGCGCGCGCCTGCCGCGCCGCACGGGAGTGCGCTACATCGGTCTCGTGCTGAACGACAAGGGCTTCGAGCGCGCGCTCGCGAGTGGCATCGATCAGATCAATTCCGTCGCCGTCGCGAGCGACACCTTCTGTCGTCGCAATCAGGGCGTCGACGCGGCCGGGATGCTGGACGCAATTACCGCGATGGCGCGCGCTGCGCGAACCGCACGGCGCCACTTCGGCGTCACCATCGCCGCCGCGTTCGGCTGTCCGTTCGAGGGCGAGGTGCCGGCCGCGCGCGTGCTCGACATCGTCAAGACCTGTCTCGACATGGACATCGGCGAGATCGCGCTCGCCGACACCATCGGTGTCGCCGTGCCCTCGCAGGTCGGCGAGATGATGAGCGCGGTGCTCGACCTGGCCGGGCCTATCGCCGTGCGGCTCCATTGCCACAACACGCGCAACACCGGGGTCGCGAACGTCTATGCAGCGGTGCAGGCGGGCGTGCGCATCTTCGACGCGAGCTGCGGCGGAGTCGGCGGCTGCCCTTTCGCGCCGGGCGCGACCGGCAACGTCGGTACCGAGGATCTGCTGTACCTGTTCGAGCGCATGGGCTATGCGACGGGCGTGTCGCTGCCGGCGATCGTCGATGTGTCGCACTGGCTCGCCGGCCCGCTGGGCGCGCAGCCGCCGGCGATGGTCAGCCGCGCGAGCCTGTTCCCGCCGTCGCACGAGGGCGCCTGAACGCGAGGCAACGGCTCAGTTCTGGTTCTCGGTGCCGTGCACGACGTAACGTCGGAAGGCGGCGCGCAGGTGCGTGTCCATCACATTCTGTGCCCAGCGCGCATCGCGCGCGCGGAATGCGTCGATCATCTCGCGATGGTGCTGATTGCTGCGGACGATGTCCTTCTCGCTGTAGCGTTCGAAAGTGCGCAGGATGATCGGGATCTCGACCAGCCACGCGAGCGCCTTCGTCAGGCGCTCGCTGTGTGCGGCGTCGAGAACGATCCCGTGAAAGCGCTGGTTGGCAGCGAGGATGTTCAGCCGCTGCCGCTCGCTCTGACCCGGCGTCTGGGCGTCGATCTCATCGGCGCATAGTTCCAGTTCCGCAATTGCGGCCGACGTGATGCGGCTGGCCGCGCGATAGGCGGCGTGGCCTTCGAACATCGCACGCAGGACGAAGATCTCCTCGATGTCATGCGTCGACCACGAAGCGACATAGGCACCGCGATTCGGTACGAACTTCACGAGATGCTCGGCATCGAGGCGACGCAGCGCCTCGCGCACCGGTGTACGGCTGACCCCGGCATCCTCGGCGACCTGTTCTTCCTTGAGGTGTGCGCCGGCACCGTAAGCGCCGGTGATGATTTTCTGCCTGATCCGCTCGTAGGCGAGGTCGGCCGCCTTGCTCATGCCGCTGTCTCCCGCGACGACCGGGATCGCCGGCGCCGAACTGCCCGTATGGTCTCGCGCTCGAGGACGCGTTCGGCTGTGCCGTCCGCTCGTATACAAAAAGTATCGTCCCGTCCGGACATCCGCAACGGGGGGCCTGGGGCCGGCGGGACGGTCTAGCGCCCGGGTCGGCGCAGCGGTACGGGTCGGACGCGCGCGCTGCCGCGGAACGGTGTCAGTCGTCGCTGGTTGCGTCGTCCGCCTGCCGCGTCTGGGCGTTGAGCCAGGCAACGGTTTTCTTCCACTGGGCGACGGGTCGGATCGGAATGCCGGCGTAGGTACCCGGATGCAGGACGTGCTTCGCGACGACCGACTTGCCGAGCACCGTGACGTCGCTGCAGATCTCGAGATGTCCTGTGACGCCGACTTGGCCTGCGAGCACGACGCGGTCGCCGATCTTTGTGCTGCCGGAAATCCCGGTCTGCGACACGAGCAGACAGTCCTCCCCGACCTGTACGTTGTGCGCGACCATCACGAGGTTGTCGATCTTGGTGCCGCGGCCAATGCCGGTCGCGGTGAAGCGGCCCCTGTCGATCGTCGCGTTGGCACCGATTTCGACGTCGTCGGCAACGATGACATTGCCGAGTTGCGGAATCTTGTGGTGATGCCCTTCGTGCATTACGAAACCGTAGCCGTCGCCGCCGATCACGGCGCCCGGCTGGACGACGACGCGGTGGCCGAGCACGCAGTCCTCGCGCACCGTCACGTGCGCATGGATCACGCAATCTTCACCGAGCACGACGCGGTCCATCAGCACACTGCTCGCGTGAACGACGCTGCGCGCGCCGATGCGGGCGTCCCGGCCGATGACGACGTAGGGGCCGATGCGGACGCCGGTGCCGAGTGTCGCGCGCACATCGATGATCGCCGTCGGGTGGATCGCCATGTCCTGGGAATACTGTGACGGTACGAACAACGCGGCGACGAGCGCACAGGCGTACTCGGGTTCCGCATGGACCACGCAGGACTTGCCGTCGATCAGTCCGCCCGGACGCACGATGAAAGCCGGGATCGATGAGCTGCGTGCCGCCCGCGCGTGCTTCGGGCGGCTGACGAACGACAGCCG
>JADZCB010000034.1 GCA_020851775.1 Gammaproteobacteria bacterium | reverse complement strand
TCTCGCCTGCCGGCGCTCCTGCAACGGAGCGCGGCGTGCACCGTACGACCGGGCGCTGCCCGGTGCTCAGAGATAATCGAACAGGCTCAAGCTCTGTACTCTGACGAACGCCTGCTGGGCGGCTTCGAGGGCCTGGGATTGTCGTGCGAGTTCGCTGATCGCGGCGACCGGATCGGCGTCCTCGAGATGGGACCTGACGGTTTTCAGTTGCATCGTCAGATCTTCGTTGGTCGAAATCTGCGACTCGATCGTGTTCTGCCGCGCGCCGACCGCCGCGCGCAGCGCAACGAGCCGGTTCAGGCCCTGGTCGATGTCGGTGAGCGCCCGATCGAAATCGAAGGACTGCTGCGCCACCAGCGCAGGCGACGTCGCGTCGCGCTCCATCGCATCGATCGCATTGCGCACCGTCGCGAAGATCGACTGGTTCGCGCTCGGCGTCACCGTGAACGAATCCCCTGCGGCCGGTGTGCCGGTGACGGCGACGGACAGGCCGTTGAAGCTGATCGCGCTGTCGGCGGCGTAAGTCTGGGCGCTCAGCACCGTCGTGCCGGTGGTGTCATCGATCACGTCGAAAATGCCGGCCGCGGTGAACTCAATCCGGAAATCGTGCGGCACGAAGCCCGCCGCGTTCAGCAACGTGTCGTTGATCAGGCGGCCGGTGCCGGTGTTGGTGCCGGTCACGTTCATCACGAACGTCCCGTTGCCGTTGCGCACGCCCATGAAGGCCTCGGCCCCCGAAAAGCCCTCCGACAGTGTGCGCCCCTCGGAAATCGAAAGCTGCCGCACGTTCTCGTTGCCGTTGAACACGACCGCACCGGACGCACCGGCCGTGAACGGCACCGTATCGACGGCGGTGCCGGCGAAGATGTATTCGCCGCTCGCATTGCGGGTGTTCGCGAGCTGCACGAGCTCGTCGAAGCGCTGACGGATCTCGGCCGCGAGGAAACGCCGGTCGTCTGCCGACAGCGAGCGGCTCTTGCCGCGCAGGATCAGTTCCCGCGTCCGCTGCAGCAGATTGCTCGAGTTCGACAGCGCCGTCTCCTGATCCGACAGCCGCAGATCGACGAGATTCGCATTGCGCGTGAACTGTTCGATCGCGGTCAGGCGCTCGCCGATGTTCAGCGTCTGCGCTGCCGCGACCGGATCGTCGGCGGCGGACGTCAGCCGTTTGCCGGTGGCGATCTGGAGCTGGTACTGCTGGACCTTGCCCTGCAGGGCCAGGATGCCGTTGAGGCCACGGTGGAACTGGAGCGGGTTCGAAGTCCTCATCGCTTATCTCCGCATCGCGTCGATCAGGGCCTGGAACATCACGTCCGCCGCGGCGATCACCTGTGCCGCGCCCTGGTAGGACTGTTGATATCGGACCAGATTCGCCGCTTCTTCATCGAGGTTCACGCCGGCGATCTCGTCGCGGGCCGCCTCTGCATTCCCGAGCTGAATCCGGAGCGCATCGCGGCTGATCTGCGCCTGTTGCGTGCGTGCGCCGACCTGCCCGAGCAATTGGCTGTACGCGTCCTGGTAGGTCGCGGTCTGCCCGTCCATGATTTCCGTCGAGCGCAGGCCGAACATCAGAAGCCCATTCGCGTTGTCGCCGCGGCCGTTGGCATTGGCCTCGACCGTGTAGCGGTCGCCGGCGACGGGACTGCCGGTGATCTGCACCCGCCAGCCGTTGATGTCGATGTTCGCGCCGCTCGTGAACGGAACCAGCGGGCCGACGCCATTGATGCGGTACGTCGTCGGCGGATCGTCGAAGATAATCTGGGTGCTCGTCTGCAATGCCGCGTTGGCCGCGTTCAGCACCGTCGGCGCCGTGATTTTCGCCGACCCCGTATTGCCGAGATTCGCGCTGCTCTTCACGGGATTCGCGAAGGCGAGCGCGAGCGGGTCGTGCACCGAGACCGCCATGTCGCGTGCGACATACTTCGTCGGCTGGACAAGATAGCTGTCGCCGGCCGCCGGTGCCGTCCCGATCGTGATCGTCATGCCGTCCACCGTGAACGGACCGCCGCCGGCTAGTGTCCGTGTCGCCCCGGTGTCGAGCCGCTCCAGTGTGAACGCGGTCCCGTCGTGCGTCAGGCGATAGTCTGCCAGCGTCAGATCGTCGAGGTTCGCCGGGTCGAGGGTCACGCTGACGGTGCCGGTGTTCGTCGCGGCGTGGTTGAGCTGGACATCACCGCGCGCGAAAAGCTGGCCGCCCAGCGCACCGCGCGGATCGACACCCTGGCGATGCTGCGCGTTGTACGTATCGACGAGCACCGCCGACAGCCGGCCGATGCCGTTGCGCGCAGGCTCGAGCACCTGATCGCGGAACGCCAGGGCGCCGGCGATTTCGCCGCCAGTGATCGAATCGGAGATCAGCGACACCGTGCCGCCCTTGCGCACGGCGACTTCCATCCGCGATTCGTCGAGCGGGTTGGCGACCGCCGAGAGCGGCACGACGTCGGCGTTGGCGACGATCAACTGCCCCTTGCCGATGAACACGTTGACCGAGCCGTCCTGCTGCGCAACCACATTGAGGTTGACGATCTTCGCCATGTCCTTCAGCAGCAGGTCGCGCTGATCGAGCAGATCGTTCGGCAACGCACCCTGGCCGATCCCAATCTGCTGCACGATTTCGCGATTCAGCTTGCCGAGCGATTCCGCCATCGAGTTCAGCCTGGCGACTTTGGCCGAAATGTCCTGGTTGAGGTTGCGCGACATCGTCGCGAGCCGACTCTCGAGATCCTGGAAACGATCGGTCAGCGTCTCCGCGGAATTCAGGAACACGAGCCGCGCCGCGCTCGACGAAGGGTCGTTGTTGACGTCCTGCAGCGAATTGAAGAACCGTTCGAGCGCCGGCGTGAACGTACCGTCGGACAGCAGCGTATCGACTTGCGCGGACAGATCCGCGTAGGCCGCTGCGCGCGCTTCACCGGACGCGTTCAGGCGTACATTCGCGGTCAGGAACTCGCTGCCGAGACGCTCGATCGCCGCGATGTCGACGCCTTTGCCAGCAAACCCGGCGCCGGTGAACTGCGGCGGACGTTCGGTCAACGTCACGCGCTGGCGGCTGAAGCCTTCGGTGTTGACGTTCGAGATGTTATGGCCGGTCGTCGCCAGCAGCCGCTGGTTCGCCAGCAGCGCCGAGATGCCGATCGAGAACATTTCAGACATGGCTTACCGCTCCTTATCCGCGGTGGGTCTCCACGGCGGCGAGACGGCCGTGGATCCGGAGAATCTTCTGGGCATAGGACGGATCGGTCGCGTAACCGGCGCGCTGCAACTCCTGCACGTACGCGCGCGGATCGGCCGCGCGCTGGAGTGCGCGCTCGTAACGTGGGTTCTGCTGGATGAACGCGGCGTAGTCGTCGAATGCGGCACCGATATCCCTGTACGCGCGGAACGCGGCGCTGACCCTGACCGGCTGGCCGTCAAAAATCTCCAGCGTGCGCTGCGTGACGGTGCGGCCGTCCCAGGCTCGATCGGCCTTGATCGAAAAAAGATTGTGCGAACTGCCACCGACGACGTGACGGCCCCAGCCGGTTTCGAGTGCGGCCTGCGCCATCAGGATTTCCGGCGTGGTGCCGAGTTTCCGGGCGGCCCGCTCCGCATGCGGACGCAGGCTGTCGACGAAACGCTGCTGGTGCGTATCGACGTCGGCCGTGTCGCGTGCGGCGGGGGCCGCGGACGTGAAGGCACTGCGCGGGCGCGCCCAGCGTGTGATGTCGGTCACCGCTTCGTCGTCGCCCTGGATTTCGGCCTGCGGCTGGTACTGTCCGGCCTCGCGAGGAAACGCGCGCCGCGCCGGCAATTTCAGGACGCGCTCACCATCGCTCACCGCATTCGCCGCGTCGGGGTTGCGGCCGCCCGGCGCGAGCTGCTTGCGCAGCATCTGTTCGAAACCGACACCGCCCTGCTCCGCCATCGACAGCGCGACCTGGCTGTCGAACATCTCCTGATAGAAACGCATCTCGTGGCTGTCGAACATGCCGGTCGCCGGCGTCGCGTCGCGCGCCGCCTTCAACATCATCTGCACGAACAATGCTTCGAATTCGCGCGCGACCTCGCCCATCGCGGCATCCGGATCGCGCTTCGCATCGGCGCGCAGCGCGCCGAAGCGGGCGAGATCGGCGGCGGGATTGAGGCGTGCGGCAGTGGCCATGTTCGTCAGCGGTCCGGATGCAGTGGTGTGACATGGACAATGCACGCCG
>JADZCB010000033.1 GCA_020851775.1 Gammaproteobacteria bacterium | reverse complement strand
TGGAGCGCGTCGCCCCCACGCGCGCGAACGTGCTGATCGTCGGCGAAAGCGGCACCGGCAAGGAGGTCGTCGCCCATCGCCTGCACTGTCAGTCGAAGGTCAGCGACAAGCCGTTCGTCGCGATCAATTGCGGCGCAATCCCGGCGAACCTGATGGAGGCCGAACTCTTCGGTCACGAGCGCGGCAGCTTCACCGGCGCCGTACGCAACCACAGAGGTGTATTCGAACGCGCTGCCGGCGGAACGGTGTTCCTCGATGAAGTGACCGAGATGCCGATCGAAATGCAGGTCAAGCTGCTGCGCGTGCTCGAAACCGGTCGCTTCTACCGCGTCGGTGGCGACGAAGAAATCGTCGCGAACTGCCGCATCATCGCCGCGACCAACCGCAATCCCGAACAGGCGGTACTCGACGGCGCGCTGCGCGCCGATCTGCTGTACCGGCTGGCGGTGTTCCCGCTGCGGCTGCCCGCGTTGCGTGAACGCGGCGCCGACGTCGAACTCCTCGCCGAGCGCTTCGTCGCCGAACTGAACGCCGAATACCGCGAGGAGAAGGCGTTGTCGCCGCGCTCGCGGAAATTTCTGCGCGAACACTGCTGGCCCGGCAACGTGCGCGAACTGAAGAATTCGATCCACCGCGCGTACATCCTCGCCGATCACGAGCTCGAACTCGCGGCGGTCGACGTGCCGCTGGACGCAATCGCGCCCGGCGACGATTGCGTCGCAGTGCCAATCGGCACCTCGATCGCGGACATGGAACGCGAGCTGATCGTGGCGACGCTCGCGCGCTGCGAAGGCAACAAACGCCACGCGGCGAAGATCTTGGGCGTGAGTCTGAAAACGCTCTACAATCGATTAAACGACTACGATCGCTTTGCTCGCACGGCCGGCAGCAGTGCGGCGTAGTCCAGCGCCGCACCAGACGGCACGTCGACAATGAAGCCCCGAGCTCGGGGGCCGGGATTGCGCGGAGTGCGCACGCAGCGGCCGCTCAACGGGCCCCACAAAGGAGGAATGTTGCAATGATCCGTGTACTCGTGGTGGACGACCATGCCGTCGTCCGGGCCGGTCTCCAGCAGTTCCTGAGTGACTTCGACGACATTGAAATCACCGGCGAGGCCGAATCGGCCTGCGCTGCGGTCAACAAGGTCCGCAGTGGCGACTACGACATCGTGCTGCTCGACATCTCGATGCCGGATCGCAGCGGCGTCGACGTCCTGAAACAGATCAAGCGCGAAAAGCCGGAGCTGCCGGTGCTCGTCCTGAGCATGCACCCCGAGAACCGCTATGCCGTGCAACTTCTGCGCTATGGGGCGAGCGGTTACCTGCAGAAGGAAGCGATGCCGGCGGAACTCGTCGCCGCGATCCGCAAGATCCGCCAGGGTCGGCGCTACATCACGCCCGAACTCGCCGAATTGCTGGCCGGCGAACTCGAAGGCGGCGACGATCGTCCGCTGCACGAGCAACTTTCCGAACGCGAACATCAGGTGTTCATGTCGCTCGCGCGCGGCGAGCCCGTGGGCGCGATCGCAACCGCCCTGAGCCTGAGCGTGAAGACCGTCAGCACCTACCGTGCCCGTGTGCTCGAGAAAATGAAGGTCGCGAGCAACGCCGATCTCACCTACTACGCCATCAAGAACGGTCTCGTCGACTGAGGAAACCCTGAACGAGTCCACGAAGGACTTGTGCAGAGTTTCCGTAAATTTCGCCCCGCTCGCTGCGGCGGGACCCCTCGGCAATGGAAAGGATGCTGAGCAACGGGCTCGAATGTCTGCGCGTGCGGCTGGACTCACGCCGCACGGGATTGCTGCGCATTTTCGCTGGCATGCGACTTGCTCGCCGATAAGCGACACGACGCCCACTCACCCGCCAGCGGAGGAATTCCATGAATGCCAATCCAGACGAATCGACACCGGACCGCACGGCTCATGACGGCGGTGCCAGCGTGCAGGCCTCGTCCGAGCGCCTGCGGCATGCCGCGCACGAACGCATCGATACGGTGGCCGAGGCCGTACATCCGGTCGTCGATCGGCTCACCGATGCCGCCCACGATACGGTCGAGCGCATGACCGGTGCAGCATCCGGTGCTGCCGAACGCATGAGCGTGAAATCGGACGAACTCCGGCTCATGCAGGGACGCCTCGCCGAAGACTGTCGTACGTATGTCCGCGCGCATCCTCTGAAAGCATTGGGCTATGCCGCGGCCGCCGGTTTCGTGCTGACGCGCCTGCTGCGGGGCTGATGCCATGCCGGACGTCGGTTTCGGCAGCGCGGGCTGCCCGCCCTCGGGATTGCGCGCGCAACTGCACGGCCTGACCGACACCTGGCGCGCGATGACCGAGGCGCGGCTCGGTATCTTCGCCATCGAGGCCCGCCGCTCGGTATCGGCGCTGGTACGCACAGTCGTGTGTGCCGCCCTCGCTGCCTGCGTGTTGATTGCGAGCTGGCTGCTCGCCGTTGCCGGTGCCGTATGGTGGGCCGTCGAACGCGGCGCGTCGCCCGGGATCGCGATCATCGTCGCGCTAGTCGTAAACCTCGCGCTGGCGTTCGTTGCCATCTATGGCGCGCGCACGGCGATGAAGCGCATCGACTTCGCGCATACGCAACGCGCGCTGCGCGCACCGGGGCTGCCGCCATGAACGACGAGGACGATCTGCAGCGACTCGAAGGGCGGCTCGCGGCGCTCGGCGCCGAACAGTCGGCGCGCGCTGCGGAGGTCGAGACGGCCTGGCGTGAACGGCTCACGGCGCCCGGTACCCTGCTCGGTGCCGCGGCCGTCGGCGCCGCGCTGGGCCTGCTCGGCGGCACGAACTCACGCCGCAACACGCGGCACGACCCGCCGCCAGTGCCGGCCCCGACGGTCACGACCGGCGGTGCGACGGTCCTCGGTGCAATCATCGCGCTCGCGGGCCTTGCCGGTGCGGTGCTGCGCATCGTCGAGATCGGCGTGATTGCCAAATCCCGCGTGGGTGAACGGCCGCGCGACTGAGTCGCGTCTCCCGCCGTGCTACAGTCGCCGCCGTCGCCAGATAAACACCCGCGATGCCGCCCAGCGCTTCCGATCCGAACGATGCCGATTCCGTCGCAGCCGCGCTGCTCCCCGGCCGGCTGCTCGCCGATTTCGAGCGTGAACGCGAAGCGCTCGCGCGAGCGCTGCACGACGAACTCGGATCGAACCTGACTGCAATCAACCTCGACGTCGCTGCGGTCGCCAGTCAACTGGCCGACAGCGGTGCGCGTGCGCGTCTCGAACGTGCGCTGCGCGTCTTGAAGGAAGTCGTCGAGATCAAACGACGCCTGATCCAGCGCCTGCGGCCGAGCATGATCGACAGCCTGGGACTGGTGCCGACCCTGCGCATGGAAACGGAAGCGTTCGAAGCTGCCAGCGGCATCGTCTGCGCGGCGCAGCTCGACGCCGAACAGTCCCCCGTCGAGCCGGGCCTCGCGCTCGCCGTCTACCGCACGTTGCAGACGGTGCTGAACCTGATCATCCAGGACGCGCGCGCGACGCACGTCGATGTCAGCCTGCACCAGGATGCGGCGCGGCTGACCCTCCACATCGGATGTGACGCGTGTCCGGCGGGACTCGATGCCGCCGTCATGCGTGAACTGCGTGCGCGCATCCTGTTCCACGGCGGGCATCTCGACCTGCCCGGCGCAGCCGACGGACTGGATCTCGCGTTGTCGATGCCTGCCGCGCCGCCGCGCCGCTGACGCACAACTTACACGACGACGGCGGCAGGATTTACCAGCACTCGTGGCGCTCGCCGCGGGCGTTCAGTCGACCGCCGCCACCACGAGCCGATTGTCGACCGAGACGACACCCTCGGTATCGTTCGCGAGCGAGCCGGCGCGCGTGCTCGCGTCCGGCGACTCGACATTCCCGCGCAGCGTGACGACACCGTCCTTGCTGTCGACGTTGATGTCCAGCGCCGACAACGTCGGATCCGCCACCAGGGCGGCCTTGACGCGCGCCGTGATGGCCGCGTCATCGACGGCGTCCGCAATCTTGTCGCCCTGCCGTTCCATCGCCTCTCCGGCGCGGTCGACTCGCTCGCCGAGCGTCTCGTCGCCGACGCGATTGTCCGGGGCGGGCGTCGGGACGGCAGTCACCGGCGCCTCGTTCATGGGCGTGGCGCCGAGGTCGTTACGTTCCGCCGGTGTGCGATCGCTGCGATCGCAGGCGGTCACCAGCAGCGCGGCCATCGCCAGAGTGACGACGCGCCGGGTCTTCCGTGAGCTGTTGATCTCCATCGCCGAAGTCCTCCATGTCGGTTTCATGAGTCGTTGCAGAGGGCGTGCCAGACCTCATCGTGGGGCTGGCATGCGACGTGCTGGACGACACGCGATCAACCGGAGGGTACTGACATGTTCACCTGGGCCGCACTTTTTCTCGTGATCGCCATCGTCGCCGGTGTGCTGGGCATGACCGGCGTCGCCGGCATGTCGATGCAGATCGCCTGGATTCTGTTCATCATCGGCCTCGTGCTCGCCGTGGTGTTCTTCGTGCTGGGACGCCGACCTCGCGTGTGAGTCGGCCGGCCGCCGACGGCACGCCGATCACCTGTCGGACACGGCGTGCAGGCCGCGCACGATGATGCCGTGGCACGAACTCTTCGGCATCGAGATGCCGATTGCCGAGATCGTCGTGCGCGGCAGCGTCGTCTACTGGTTTCTGCTGTTGATGTTCCGGTTCGTGGTGCGCCGCGATCTCGGTGGACTCGGCATCGCGGACGTGCTGCTGATCGTCATCGTATCGGACGCGGCCCAGAACGCGATGGCCGGCGGCTACACGACGATCGGCGAAGGGCTCGTGCTGCTGACGACGATCATCGGCTGGAACCTGCTCGTGAACTGGCTCGCCTTCCGCTTCCCGTCTATCGAGCGCTTCACGAGTCCGTCACGGCTGCTGCTGGTGCGCCACGGTCGCATTCTCCATGACAACCTGCGCCGCGAACTGCTCACCGTCGAGGATCTGATGAGTCAGTTGCGGCTGCTCGGCATCGAGCGCCTCGATCAGGTCAAGCACGCGTACCTCGAGCAAAGCGGCAACATCAGTGTGATCCGCAGCGACGGACACGCGTAGGCCGCGACCCGGCTGCAAGCCGACCCCGATTGTCGTACAACGCCATCCGGGCAGCCGCAGCGGTGTGCGGGCGAGGTGCAGACGGTGAAAGCGACCCAGGGCAGCGAGTCGATCACGCAGGTGAAGTGCGCCCATCCGGCGTGTCAGTGTCTGATCAGCGTCGCGGCCGCGGTCGTGTCGGGCGGTCGCTTCTACTGTGTCGCCGACTGCGCCCAGGGCCACGGCTGCGGACACGTCGATTGTGATTGCGCCGGCCTGCATGCCGGCACCACCGACTCGCCGCCCGGATGAACGGCACCCGTAGTCACAGTCCTGCGCGCACCCGTTCGCGCGCCTGACCGTGCAAGCTCAGATAAGGATTGAAACGGGGCGCCTCGCTGCCGAGCGGCGCAGCGTCGGCGACATCGGCACGTGCCGGCGACGCGGTGAAATCGGCGCCCACGTCGTCCTGCCCGCAGCCGGCGGCAATGCAGACAATGACGAACAGACAAACATCGAGTACACGCCTCATGGTGCCGGTGCTCCGCACGAAGGACACGCTGGTCCTCGCCCAGCCGTTCGACATGACGGCCCTCGATCGCCTGCTGCGCAGGGCGGGCAGGCGGGGAGCGGACCCGATCGACAGGCGACCGCCTGAACTCGAGTCCTCTATACCGCTGCGCGTAAGTCAGCTCCAGTCGACGCTGGCGCGGCTGGGCGTCGGTGCCGGATGGCTCTGCGGCGACCGTGCGCGCATCCGATATTTGCGCTCAGCTCATTAGCCGGATTCCGTTCCACCGCACGCCAGACGAGGCACCTCTCGCCGTGCTTCATCGGACCGCAGCACTGCTCCACGGCCCGCGACGTGGCATGCATCTTGAAGCGCCCGGCATATCCGATCCGGAACGCAAGGAGTGCCGCCGTGAACGAACATGAATCGTCGACGACACCGATCACGATGACGGCGTCATCGCAGCGGCAGCGTGAAGCGGGTCGCATCGGCTGGATACTGCTGTGGCTGCTCGGCATCCCGATCCCGGTGCTGCTCGCACTGTTTCTGCTGCGAGGGTGTACCTGACACCCGGCGCGCCGAGGCCAGGGAGGTGTAAGCCTTGCACGCGACGTGCAAAAACGACGGCCCGACGCACCTATGGCATCCGGTCGGACGCTGGTGTGCGCTCGCGCTGTCCGCGGCCGTGCTAATCGGTGTCGCACCAGGCGCGGAAGCGCGCAGCGTCATTGTCAGCATCGATGATGCGCTGACGCGCATTCTCCCGTGGTTCGAGCATCAAGGCTGGTTCGGCGTCGTCGTCTACGGCATCTGCGATGCGGCGCTCGTGGTGCTGCTGCTGCCGGTGATCGTCCTCGCCGTCGGTGCCGGCGTGATCTTCGGCATCGTGCAGGGCACGCTGCTGATGGTCGTCGGCACGACGCTCGGCGCGACGCTCGCATTCCTGATCGGGCGCCACGCCTTCGGTCCGCGCCTGCGCATCTGGCTGCTGCATCGTCGCCACGCACGCGCGCTGGCGCACGCGTTGCGCGACGGCGGCTGGCTCACGGTCGCGGCGTTGCGGATGACGCCGTTCTTTCCGTTCAAGTCGACGAACTACGTGTTCGGTGCCCTCGACCTCGATCTGCGTGCATTCGTGCTCGGCACCGCGGCCGGGATCCTGCCGCTGACGGCGGCGGCCGTGACGCTCGGTGCGCTCGCAGGCGATGTGACGGCGGCGCTCGCCGCACGCCGTTCGCCGCAACCATTCGAGTGGGTGCTCTACGGCATCGGCATGATCTGCGCACTCGCTGCCGTCGTGACCTTGACGCGTCGCGCGCGTCATCTGCTGGAAACTCACATGCGCGACGAGACCGGCGCGTGATCCCGCGGATGCGCCGCCTCGCGTGGCGGGCGGCCGTGCGCCGCGCGGCCGAGGCGCAGGGTTTTCTCGATCCGATCGAGCTGCTCGCCCGACTCCAGGAGTTCGCGCAGCCCTCCGAGGTCCACTACCCCGTCGAGCTGTTGCGCGCTGGCGCGGAGATGCATGCACGCGGGCTGCTCAATGCGCGGATCATCCAACACAACATGGACTGGCACTGGCCACTGTGGGTCCGCCGCCAGTACGACCCGCGCGACATCTCGTTCGTGCCGCGCGCGTTTTCGCTGACCCACGTGAACCTCACGCACCGCAACTGGACGGCGATCGGCATGCCCGGCGTCGATGCGTTTCCGATCGTCGATCCGGCCGGCCTGCTGACGCCGCTGCACGACGGCTGGTCGGTCGACGTGTGGCTGCGCAGTGCAGACGATCGCTGGCTGTTGCCGGCCAGCACGACGGACGTCGCACAGCATCTCGATCTGACGCAGGGCCTGACCGTCGTCACGCGCAGTCGTGACGACGACGCCGACCTGACGCTGACCGTGCGCGCGACGGTGTTCGCCACGGAGACCGATACCCGCTGGGAACTGTTCTGCGAAGTCGATGGTGAGGGCGCGCGCTGGCTGGTGATCGCGCTGCGCCCGTACAACCCGGAAGGAATCTCGGCAATCCGGTCGATTGCGCTCGACGGCACGCACTGGCGCGTCGACGAACGCGAAGATCTCTACTTCGATGCGCCACCTGCGCGCCATCTCGTCGGCGACTACGGCAGTGGCGATGTGCTCACGCACTGGGACAGCGCCGCGGCATGCGCGCCGCGCGTGCGCTGCAAACGCGGCATGGCGATGGCGGCAGCGGTGTTTCCGCTCGAGGCGGGCCAGGTGCGCCGTCTGCGGGTGCAGGGGGTGCTGACGCGCGAGGCGCCACCGGCCGGCGGCTGGGCCGGCGCACTGGCGGGCGTGTGCCGTCTGCAGCATCCGGACGCACGTCTGCAAAATCTCTACGACGCGGCCGTGCGCACGCTGGTGCTGTTGACGCCGGCCGATCCCTATCCCGGTCCGTACACCTATCGCCGGTTCTGGTTTCGCGACGCGACGTTCATCCTCGATGCGTTGCTCGCGCTCGGGCTGATCGCGCGGGTCGACACCGCACTCGCGCGCTTCCGCATGCGTCAGCTCGGTGATGGTTACTTCCGTTCGCAGGACGGCGAATGGGATTCGAACGGTCAGGTGTTGTGGCTGTTCGCACGTCACGCCGCTGCGACGCAACGCCGGCCCGATGTCGATCGTCTGCGCATGCTGCGCGCGGCCGCCGACTGGATCCTGCGCAAGCGTCTGCCGCGCACACTCGACGGGGCACACGCGGGGCTGATGCCGGCCGGCTTCAGCGCCGAACATCTGGGCCCGAACGATTACTACTACTGGGATGACTTCTGGAGTGTCGCGGGCCTGCGTGCCGCGGCCGGATTGTTCGACGCACATGATGCCGGCGCCGCACAGCGCTGGCGCGACGGCGCCGACGACCTGATGAGCTGCATCGATCGCAGCCTCGCGCTGTGCCAGTCGCGGCTCGGCCGGCCGGCGATGCCGGCGGCGCCGTATCGCCGGCTCGACGCCGGTGCGATCGGCTCGATCGTTGCCGGCTATCCGCTGCAGATCATGGCGCCGCTGGATCCGCGCCTGCTCGACACCGTCGAGTACCTGCTGGCACGGGATCTCGTCGACGGCGGCTTCTTTCAGCAGAACATCCATTCCGGCATCAACGCCTATCTGAGCCTGCATCTCGCGCAGATCCTGATGTGGGCCGACGACCACCGCCATCTCGAGCTGCTCGACGCCGTCGCCCGCCTCGCGTCGCCGACCGGGCAATGGCCGGAAGCGGTGCACCCGCAGACGCGCGGCGGCTGCATGGGCGATGGCCAGCACGCGTGGGCCGCGGCCGAGTGGGTGATGGCGCTGCGCAACGCGTGCGTGCGCGAAGAGAGCGGCGCGATCGTGCTCGGCAGCGGTGTCGCTCGGACCTGGCTCGACGGCGAGACGCCGCTGTCGCTGGGGCCGACGCCGACGGCGCACGGCCCCGTCTCCGTCCTCATCACCGGCCCCGCGCATGCACCGCGCGTATCATGGCAGGCGCGATGGCACCGGGACGCGCCGACGTTGCGGATTGCGGTGCCCGGTCACCCGTCGATCGAGGTGCCCGGCGCGCCACCGGCCGGTTCACGGGTGCTCGGCGCCGGAGACGATTGATGCGCATCGTGATGATGACGAACACCTACCTGCCGCATATCGGCGGTGTCGCGCGCTCGGTGACGGCGTTCACCGCTGCCTATCGGCGCCTCGGCCACGACGTGCTGATCGTCGCGCCGGAATTCGAAGATCGCGATCCGCACGAACACGGCGTCGTGCGGGTGCCTGCGATCCAGAAATTCAACGGCAGCGACTTCTCGCTGATTCTGCCGGTCTCGGGCACGCTCGACGAGGCGATCGCCCGCTTCAAGCCGCAGATCATCCACTCCCATCATCCGTTTCTCATCGGCTCCGCGGCGCTCCGGCTCGCCTGCCAGCTCGCGTTGCCGCTGGTGTTCACGCACCACACGATGTACGAGGAGTACACGCACTACGTTCCCGGTGACTCGCCGCTGCTGAAGCGTTTCGTCGCCACCCTCTCCTCGCATTACGCCAACGCCTGCCAGCACGTGTTCGCGCCGAGCGAGAGCATCGCGAGCCTGATTCGCGAGCGGGGCGTGACGACGCCGATTGACGTGATCCCGACCGGCATCGGCCGCGAGTTCTTCGCCACCGGCGATGGCGCGGGGCTGCGGGCGGCGCTCGGCATCGCGCCGGACGCATTCGTCGTCGGCCATGTCGGGCGCCTCGCGCCGGAGAAGAATCTGGCGTATCTCGGCGATGCGCTGATGCGCTTCCTCGCCGCGCAGGCACACGCCGTCGCGCTCGTCGTCGGCGGCGGTCCGTGCGCGGCCGATCTGCGCGCGCAGGCCCGCGACGCCGGCGTCGCGGACCGCGTCCTGATGACCGGTCCGCTCGATCATCCACTGCTCGTGAGTGCGTATCGCGCGATGGATGTCTTCGCCTTCGCATCGAAGAGCGAGACGCAGGGGCTCGTCCTCGCCGAAGCGCTCGCGGTCGGTGTCCCCGTCGTCGCCCTCGACGCGCCGGGCGCGCGCGAAGTCGTCGTCGACGGCGAGAACGGCCGCCTGCTCGATGCCGAGACCGGGGTCGAGCAGTTCGTCACGGCGCTCACCGGGCTCGCCTGCGCGCCGGCCACGACGCGCCGTACACAGGTCCAGCACGCGCTCGCCACCGCGCGCGACTACGAGATCGATCGCTGTGCCGGCCGTGCGCTCGCGGTCTACGCCGAAGTCGCGGCGCAATTCGACGCGCCGTCACGCGCCGGCCATGGCGAAGTCGAGGAAGTGCTCACGCGACTCGGCGCCGAATGGATCGTCCTGAAGGGCCTCGCGGGCGCCGCCGGCGCCGCGCTGGTCGGCAGCGAACCGACGACGATCGCGGCATCGGACTGAAGGCGCCGCGGTGTTCTTCCGACTGCAACGCGGGTGGCGACGCTGGCGACGTCGCCTCAGTCGCAGCGAGTGGGCAATTCACCTCCTCGGACTCTCGCGCGCGCCCTCCGCACCGACCGAACCGGGCCTGCTGCTGATCCAGATCGACGGCCTCGGCCGCGATCAGTTCGACGCCGCACTCGCCCACGGCCGACTGCCGTTTCTGCGCCGACTGCTCCGCCGCGAAGGCTACGTCCTGCACGATCTCTATGCCGGTGTGCCGAGCACGACGCCGGCCGTCCAGGCCGAGTTGTTCTACGGCGCGCGCGCCGCGGTGCCGGCATTCAGTTTCATCGACCGGACCAGCGACGCCGACGTGCGCCTGTACGAGCCCGCGGCGGCGCGTGAACTGGAAGACGCGCTCGCGGCCGAGCATGCGGCGCTGCTCGAAGGCGGCGCCGCGTACGGCAACATCTTCACCGGCGGCGCCTGCGAGCAGGACGCGCATTTCTGCGTCTCGGCACTCGGCATCGGGCCGCTGCTGCGCGCCGCGAATCCATTCGCGATCGCGCTGCTCGCACTCGGCAATCTCGGCAGTGTGCTGCGCATCGCCGGCCTCCTGTGCGCCGAAATCGGGCTCGCCCTGTGGGACTTCTTCCGCGCGCTCGGCCGCGACACGCATCTGGCGCACGAGCTGAAATTCGTCCCGACCCGCGTCGCGATCTGCATCGGACTGCGTGAGCTGATCGCGATCGGTGCCGAGATCGATCTCGCGCGTGGCCTGCCCGTGATTCAACTGAATCTCGTCGCCTATGACGAGCAGTCCCATCGCCGCGGCCCCGACGCCGAGTTCGCACACTGGGCACTGAAAGGCATCGACGGCACGATACGCCGCCTGTGGCGTGCAGCGCTGCGCAGTGAACACCGCGAGTACCGTGTGTGGGTCTATTCCGATCATGGACAGGCGCGCGTCACGCCGTATCCGATGCAGTACGGCCGGGCGATCGACGAGGCGGTGGAGGCGATACTCATCGACGCGGCGAGCGCGCCGACTCCTGCCGCACCGACCCACGACAGAGCGTGGCGGGATCGCCAGCGGGGCGTCCAGTCCTGGCGCGCGCTGACCTTGCGCGGCGGCGCGCCGTTGCCGTGGCTGCCGACCTATGCGCGGGCGGCGACGCTGCCGCCACCCGGCAGCGCACGCGTCGCGGCGATGGGACCGCTCGGGCATGTCCGCCTGCCCGACGGCACCCCGCCCGCGACGCTCGCAGCGCTCGCGCAGCGCCTCGTCGACGAGGCGCACGTGCCGGCCGCGCTGGTGCGCGACGGGACGGATCGCGCGCGCGCGTGGACGCGTGACGGTGAACTGCTGTTGCCGCGCGACGGCACCCGGCTCGTCGGTGACGACCACCCGTTCCGCGACGCCGTGATCGCCGATATCGTCGCGCTGTGTCATCACCCGCAGGCCGGCGACATCGTGATCGCGGGCTGGGCCAGGGGCGTCGCGCCTCTCAGCTTCGCGATCGAGAACGGCGCCCACGGCGGGTTCAATCCGACCGAAACGCGGGGCATCGCGCTGCTCGACGCCGCCGCACCGCTGCCGCTGCGCGAGCATGCCTATGTGCGCGCATCGGATCTGCGTGCCGCGGCGCTCGTCGCGCTCGGGCGCAGCGTCGCCCTGCCGCTCACGCGACGCGCGCATGCACCGGCGCTGCGGGTGATGAGTTACAACGTACACAGTTGCCGCGGCATGGACGGTACGACATCGACGTCGCGGGTGGCGCGCGTGATCGCGCAGGGCGCCCCCGATATCGTCGCCCTGCAGGAGCTCGATGTCGGCCGCGCGCGTACACACCATGCCGATCAGGCCCACCAGATCGCATCGCTGCTGGCGATGACGCGCGAGTTCCATGCGGCCGTCACCGTGCGCGAAGAGTTGTACGGTGACGCCGTGCTGACGACGTTTCCGATGCGGCTGGTGCGCGCCGGCTTTCTGCCGGGTTCGGCGCGGCAGGAACCGCGCGGCGCGCTGTGGGCGAGCGTCGAGGTCGATGGCGTGCGGTGGCAGATCATCAACACGCATCTCGGGCTGCATGCGCGTGAACGTGCCGCCCAGATCGATCACCTACTCGGTGAACACTGGCTCGAGCCTGCGCTGCGTGCCGGGCCGGTGGTGCTGCTCGGCGATCTGAATGCCGGTGAGGGATCCTATGTCTGTCGCCGCCTCGGTGCGCGCCTGACGGACGTACAGCGTGCGCTTCCCGGCTGGCGGCCGCGCAACACCTGGTTCGGCCATCATCCGACCCGGCGTCTCGATCACATCTTCGTGTCGCGTGACATCGAGGTGACGGACGTCGCCGTGATCGAATCGGCAGTCGCGCGCCGCGCTTCGGATCATCTGCCCGTGATCGCGACATTGCGCCTGCGCGAGCCCGTCAAGCGCAACGCGCCCGACTGTAAGGATTACAGCGAGACCGCCCCCGTAATTACACGCGACGGCGCGGCGGCACGAGATACCTCACCCCACTAGCGCGCCGCCTGCTGGCACGGCCTCTGCAACCTCCCGGCATCGGTGCTTCGCTAGCGCCGCGTATTTTCACTTTCGCCAAGGAGGCCTTATGCGAAAGCTCACTGTGTCATGGAATGGACTGCGCATGCCGCTCGGCATCCTGCTGCTCGCACTCGCGGTCGGTGGCGCCCTGCCGGCGTTCGCCGACACGAACCCTGCGCAGCAGTCCAACACGTTCGAGAGTGCCGATCGCGATGGCGACGGGCGTCTGGATCGCAACGAATATGACGAGATGTCGCGCAGTCACGGCGCGATGAAGCCCCACACCGGTGAAGGCATGCCTGCCACCGAGCACCAGGCCAACGTCATCTACAAGTTCGAAGAACGCGATCGTGATGGCGACGGTTATGTCACGTCCGAGGAACTCGACATGCAGGCGGGCGATTGAAACAAGCGCAAGGAGACAGCGATGACTACGACCATACATTCCGGCAGCGTGGCGGGTGGCACGACCCGCATCATCGGCGGTGATCGTGACGGCAGTGGGCCGGGCCCCGACGTGATGGACGCAAAGACCTTGATCGGCAACGACGTCGTCAACGCGGCGAACGAAAACCTCGGCAATGTCGAGGCGATCATGCTCGATGTCGGCCGCGGTCGCGTGGCGTACGCGGTGCTCGCCTTCGGCGGCTTTCTCGGTCTCGGGGAAAAGCTGTTCGCGGTGCCGTGGCGCGCGCTGACGCTCGACGCGGATCGCAAATGCTTCGTTCTCGACGTGGCGAAGGACCGCCTGAAGAACGCGCCGGGATTCGACAAGGATCGCTGGCCGTC
>JADZCB010000032.1 GCA_020851775.1 Gammaproteobacteria bacterium | reverse complement strand
GCTCGCGCCCGCCGGCCGCGCGCTGCCGTGGCCGGAAGCGCGTGTGATCCCCGGGCTCGAGGGTCCGAACGTGCGTGATGCTGCGCTGGCCTGGATCTGGCACGAGTCACCGGTATTCAATGAATTTCGCGGCAATGCCTGGATGAAGGAACCATGCCGCACCTGCCCGGAAAAGGAGCAGGACTTCGGTGGCTGCCGGTGTCAGGCTTATCTGCTCACCGGCGATGCGGCCAATACCGATCCGGTATGTGCGAAGTCGCCGGCACATCATGTGGTGGTCGACGCGGTCGCCGAGGCGGCCGCGCCCGGGCGACAGCGGCGCCCGATCGTCATGCGCCGCCGTGACAGCATCAACACTGCGTTCATGGGGTGTGGCGGATGAGGCTGCCGCACGAGACGCTCGTCGGCACCGTCGTCTGTGGCGTGTTGCTGACCGGCGTGTTGTACGCGTTGCTGCATCTGCTCGTGTAGCGTCTCCACGCCGGCAGCGACGCAGGTCATGACCCTCGCGGAACTCGATGTCGTGGCGCGCTGGCTGCATGTGCTCGCGTTGCTGGTGTGGATCGGTCACAACTACGCGAACGTGATTCAGCGGCCGCGCTATCGACCGGTCGATCCGCTGGATACGGCCGCGACCGAGGCACTGTTCATGCAGGCGGCTCAGCGCGAGCATGGGACGTTCCGCTACGCCTCGCTGGTGGTGGTGGCGAGCGGGCTGTATATGCTGTGGTATCGCGGCATTCTCGGCGCCACACTGAGCTTGAGCGGGCAGTCGGCCGTGCTGGGCCTCGGCGTGTGGATCGGCCTGTTGATGACGGCCAACCTGTGGTTCGTGCTGTGGCCTCATCAGAAGAAGGTGCTCGGCTTCGTGCCGGCATCGCACGCGGAGCGCGTGCGGTGTTCGCGCATCACGTTCCTGTCCTCGCGCACCAACACGATTCTGTCGTTTCCCGCGGTGTTCCTGATGATCGCCGGTGCGCATGCACCGACGTCGTTCTGACCGCCACGTACGGGTCGTCCCCGATGCGACGGATCCACAGTTTCGCCTCCGGCCCTTCATGTCTGCCGGAAGAGGTGCTGTGCGAGATCCGCGACGACCTGCTCGACTGGCGCGGCAGTGGCATGTCGGTGCTCGAGATGCCGTTCACGTGTCCGGAGTACCGCGCGATCGCGGCGGCCGCGGAGCGCGATCTGCGGGCACTGCTCGCGATACCGGACAGCCATCGCGTCCTGTTTCTGCAGGGCGGCGCCTATGCGCACTTCGATCTCCTGGCGATGAATCTCCTCACGCCCGGGTGCAGCGCCGACTACATCGTCACCGGCCTGTGGTCCGAGCGCGCCGCGCTACAGGCGCGACGTCACGGTGCGGTGCGGATCGCGGTGAGCAGCGCACACGACGGTCACCGCGGCATTCCGCCGCACGCGCGCTGGCAGCTCGATCCCGCCGCCGCCTATTGTCATCTCACCAGCAACGAGACCGCGCACGGTGTGCAGTTCAATGAGCTGCCCGACACCGGCGCAGTGCCGCTGGTCGTCGACGTGACCTCCGATTTTCTGACGCGCCCGATCGACGTGTCGCGCTGCGGGCTGCTCTACGCCAGCGCGCAGAAGAACGCCGGCTGTGCGGGTGTGACCATCGTCATCGTCCGCGAGGACATGCTGCGCGACGCGGCGGTCGTCACGCCGCCGGCGTTCGATTACCGTCGACAGGCCGAAGCGCGCGGTTGCGTCAACACGCCGCCGACGTTCGGCATCTACTGCGCCGGACTGATGTTCGCCTGGATGCGCCGCCACGGCGGCGTGCCGGCCTTCGCGCAGATCGCCGAGCGGCGCAGTGTGCGGCTCTACGAAGTCATCGACGAACTTCCGCTTTATCACTGCCCGGTCGACCGGGCGCACCGCTCGCGGGTGAATGTCTGCTTCAAGCTCGCGACGCCCGAACTCGAGCGCGAATTCCTGGACGAAGCGGCACGGCACGAACTGCATCATCTCGAGGGCCATGCTGCCGTCGGTGGCATACGGGTGAGTCTGCACAATGCGACACCCGAGCGAAGCGTGGAGACGCTGCTCGCCTTCATGCGCGAATTCGCGAAGCGGCAGCGGACGGCCGCGTGAGGAACTGATCTCGATGGCCTCGCTGCGCGCGATGGGACTCGAGTTTGCACACCCGATCGGCGTCGCGGCAGGCCTCGATCGCGATGGCAGCCGGCTCGCCGAACTCGCGGCGGCAGGCTTCGCGTTCGTCGAGGTCGGGACCGTCAACGCGACGTGCGGAGCGGATGCGACCACCCTGCTGCCGCCGATCATCAGCAACATCGCCGGCCCTCGCCCGTCCTCGGCACCAGGCCCGTGCGGCATGGTCGTCGGCGTCAGCCTCGGCAGCCGGCGCGACGTGCTGGACGCGGGTGCCGTTGCCGACATCCTCGCCGGCGCGCGGGCTTGCGCGCCGCACGCCGATTTCCTCGTCGTGAACCTGAGCCGCCCGGGCAGTGCGAGCCGGGCAGAAGCAGCCGAGGCGAAAGCGCTGCGCGTGCTGCTCGAGCAAGTGCGCAGCGAAGTCGATGCTGCCAGCGTTGCGCGTGTCCGTCGCGTGCCGCTGCTGGTCAAGGTCGCGATGACGCCCGGCGCCGCGCCACTGCCGGCAGCGGCGGAACTGGCCGTCGTGCAGGGCTACGATGGCGTGGTGGCGGCCTTCGAACACTGGCCGTCGGTCGACGCGGTCTGCAGGCGCCTCACTGTCTTGCGCGGGGAGCTGGGCGCGCTGTCGCTCGTCGCGGTGGGCGGGGTGCACACGGCGGACACCGCCAACCGCTATCTCGAGGCCGGTGCCGCGCTCGTCGAGGTCTACAGCGCCATTGCCGCGGCCGGACCGGGGATTGCCGGTGCGCTGGTGCCGGGCGGCGCGGCGTGCGAATCACCGTGAGCGATGCGCGGGCGGCTGTCAGCGGGCCGGGCGCCGCCCGGGTTTGACGGTCCCCCACTCGCCCTCGATAATCCGGCCGTCGCCGCCGGCGCGCTCCAGACGACGCACACCGCTGTCGCCGCTGTGCGTTCAGGCCGGTGAGACGCCCGTCGTGTCATCGCCCGTATTCGCCGATCGATTCGAGGAGTTGGAACCCATGACCGCTCACGATCATTCGCTGGTCCCCCCGGAATCCGCGCTTCGCATCAAGGCTCTCGAGTCGCTGCTGGTCGAAAAAGGCCTGCTCGATCCCGCCGCCGTCGATGAAATCATCGACATCTTCGAAAATCGTGTCGGCCCGCACAACGGCGCAATGGTCGTGGCGAAGGCGTGGACGGATCCCGAATTCAAGCGGCGGCTGCTGGCGGACGGCACGGCCGCGGTGCGCGAACTCGGCTTTCTGGGCATGCAGGGCGAGGAAGTCGTGGCGGTGGAGAATACGCCGGACGTCCACAACGTCGTCGTCTGCACGCTCTGCTCCTGCTACCCGTGGCCGCTGCTCGGCCTGCCGCCCGCCTGGTACAAGTCGCTCGC
>JADZCB010000031.1 GCA_020851775.1 Gammaproteobacteria bacterium | reverse complement strand
GTCGTCGACAAGGTGCGCGTGACCAAACCCGATCACCTCCACCCGATGCACCGCGCGGACGACGCGCCTGGAGACACCGCATGAATTACGAGCAGCTCGAATTCTCGATCACCGACGGCGTGGCGCGCATCGTGTTCGCCAATCCCGCGAATCACAATGCGGTGAATCGTCGCGTGACCATGGAATTCGCCGACGCCGCACGGCGCTGCGAGGCGGCGGGCGATCTGCGCGCCGTGCTGCTGACGGGTACCGGCAGCAGTTTCTCGGTCGGCGGCGATTTGCGCGAATTCATGGCCGAGCGCGCGCACATCCAGACCCACGTGCGCGAGATGACGCTGCACTTCCATGCCGCAATCCTGAGCTTGAACCGCCTCGCGGCACCGCTCGTCGTCGCGGTCAACGGCACGGCGGCCGGTGGCGGCTTCAGTCTCGTCTGCATGGCCGATCTCGCGATCGCGACACGCAGCGCGAAGTTCAATTTCGCGTACACGCGTTCGGGGCTCACGCCGGACGGCGGGGCGAGCTGGTTCCTGCCGCGGCTGGTCGGCGTGCAGCGCGCGTTCGACCTGCTCGCGACGAATCCGACGCTGAGCGCGGAGGCCGCGCGCGATCTCGGCATCGTCGCGCGCGTCGTCGACGACGCCGACTTCGAACGCGAGGTCGAGCAGCTCGTCGCGCAGCTCGCCGCGGCGCCGGCCGGCGCGGTCGGACGCCTCAAGCAGATGCTGCGCGCCGCGCTGTCGAATTCGCTCGAGGAGCAGTTCGAGCTCGAGGGCCGCGCGATCGCCGAGCAGGCCGCGAAGCCCGCGACGCTCGACATGCTCGATGCCTTCTTCGCGCGCAGCCGCCGCTGACGGGATGTGAGCGCCCGGCGTACGCGCCGATCCGGCAAGGCCCGGCGCGCGCACGCCCGTGGGCGCTTTCACGCGCGCTGTTGGATAATGACCGGCCGCCCCGCGGCCCAGCCCTGCAGGAGATTTCGATGAACGAGCAAGCCCCGAACCCCAACACCGCCGCGCATGCGTTCGGCCTGAGTCCCGACCAGCAGCAGATTCTCGACGAAGCCGACAAGTGGTGCCGCAAGGAGACTTTGCCGCTCGCACAGCGCATGGACGACGAGGAATGGTGGCCGGAGGACATCTTCCGCAAGATCGGCGATCAGGGTTATTTCGGGATCACAGTGCCCGAGGAATTCGGCGGCGTCGGTCTCGATTTCTTCACCAGCGGCCTGATCAGCCAGGCAATGGCGCGCTACAACTACGCACTCGCGCTGTCGTACATCGCGCACGAGAATCTCTGCCTCAACAACATCTATCGCAACGCGAACGACGACCTGCGTCGCAAGTACCTGCCCGATCTGTGCTCGGGCAGGGCGACCGGCGCACTGGGCCTGACCGAACCGGGCGCAGGCTCGGACGCGCTCGGTTCGATGCGCACGACGGCAAAGCGCGATGGCGGCCACTACGTGCTCAACGGCCGCAAGATCTACATCACCAACGGCCCCGTCGCCGACACGCTGCTCGTCTATGCGAAGACGGCGCCGGATCGCGGCGCCCACGGCATTTCAGCCTTCATCGTGCAGAAGGACTATCCGGGCTTCAGCGTCGCCCAGAAGCTCGTGAAGATGGGCTTCCGCGGCAGCCAGACCGGCGAACTCGTGTTCGACAATTGCCGCGTACCGGCCGAGAACCTGGTCGGCGTCGAGAACGAAGGTGTCGCGGTCGTCATGAGCGGGCTCGATCTGGAGCGCGCGGTGATCGCCCCGATCTGCGTCGGCATGGCCGAGCGTGCGCTCGAGCTGTCGATCGACTACGCGAAGACCCGCGAGCAGTTCGGCAAGCCGCTCGCGGCATTCCAGATGATCCAGTCGAAGATCGCCGACATGTACACCTGGGTCGAGACGATGCGCACGTTCTGTTATCGAGGACTCGCCGAGGGCAACGAACTCGAGGTTGGTGGCGGCGGACGCGGGCAATACCATGCATTGTCGGCGGCGTCGATCATGTATGCGGCGAACACGCTGAACCTGGTGCTGAACGAAGCGCTGCAGATCCATGGCGGCTTCGGCTACATGTGGGAAGCGGAAATCAACCGGCTATATCGCGGCAACAAGCTGCTCGAGATCGGTGCCGGCACGACCGAAGTGCGCAAGCTCATCATCAGCCGTGAACTGCTCGGCAAGGGCTGACGCATGAGCGGGAGCGTGACGGGCGCGCGATCGCCCCAGGATGAACTCGCCGAACACAAGCTCGCATTCGCCACCGATCTGCTGCGTGATCAGATCGTCTGCGTGTCGGGCGGTGGCGGCGGCATCGGCCGCGCGACCGCCTGGCTCGCCGCCCGCCTCGGCGCGACCGTCGTCGTCTGCGGCCGCAGCCTCGAGAAGCTGCAGGGCGTCGTCGATGCGATGCGCGCGCGCGGCTTGGACGCGCATTGCGAAAGCGTCGACATCCGCGACCGCGCGCGCGTCGAAGAAGTCTTCGCGCGGATCCTGGACAAGCTCGGTCGCATCGATCTGCTGGTCAACAGTGCCGGCGGCCAGTTCCCGCAGCCGGCGATCGACTATTCTGAGAAAGGCTGGAACGCGGTCATCAACACCAACCTCACGGGCACCTGGCAGATGATGCAGCGTGCGGCGATCTGCTGGCGCGACAGCGGCCTGCCGGGCAGCATCGTCAACGTCGTCGTCGTGCCGCAGAACCTGCACGGTGTCGCGCACACGTGCGCGGCGCGGGCCGGCGTCATTGCCCTGTCGCAGCACGTCGCCGTCGAATGGGCACCGTATCGCATCCGCGTGAACTGCGTCGCGCCGGGCAGCATCCGCTCCGAAGGCTGGGCGGTCTACGACGAGAAGACGCGGGAGAAGTATCCGCTGACGAACCCGATGATGAAGGCCGGTCTGCCGTGGGACGTCGCCGAGGCGATCGTGTTCGCCGGCGGCCCGACCGGCAGTTTCATCAACGGCGAAGTGCTGACCGTCGATGGCGGCGGCCAGCACTGGGGCGAGATCTGGACGACAGGCAAACCGGCCTACTACCGGCACGCCTCACGCGCCTGGGACGTCGAGTAGCCGCGCGCGCCCGGCGCCGCCCTCAACCGAACAAGCGCTTCAGGAAGCCCTTGAGGCCACTGGCCTGCGGCGCTGCGGCCGCGTCGCGTACCGGGGTGGCCGGCGCCGGCCGGCGCGGCGCGCGTTCGCCTTCGTCGCTGCGGAGTGGCTTGTCGCCTTTCGGCTGCGACGCGTCGACGCGCAATTCGCGGCCATGCAGTTCCCTGCCGTTCAGAGCTTCGATCGCGCGACGGGCTTCGGCTTCGTTCGCCATTTCGACGAAACCATAGCCACGCGAGCGGCGGGTCCGTTTGTCGAAGATGACCTCGGCGGCAGTCACGGTGCCGAAGGCCTCGAAAGTTTCGCGCAGCTCCTGATCGCGCACGCTGTACGGGAGATTTCCGACGTAAATGTTCATAGCGTTCTCGAATTCTAGTTTTGGCGGTCCAGCCCCAAGACCGGCTTCTCGCGGCGCGCCACACTCCCCGAACGCCTGCACGCAGACACGCGACGAACCGGCGAGCCGGGTCGCGCGCGTCGTGACGAGAAACCTTGGTGACTTCGCCGGAGACGCCACCGCAGCGATCGATGCGGACGTGGACAGTGTGTCCATCCGTCGCCCGCAGCAGCCGCGGCGCCCGAGATTCGATACGCCTGTCTGCGTGCCAGTGCGCACCGCGCGAAGTCCGCTGCATTCAAACACAACGTGCCTGGAGTGGCAACGCAAGGCCCTGTCGGGGCGGCGGGATCGCCGGTCTGCGCGGTGTGTCGCGGTGGCGCGGACCGCCCGCGTCGGGACGCCGCGCCGTCGCGCGTCGCCGGCTCCCTGCCGGGTCGCGGAGGGCCGCGTGCCGATGCGGGCTATTGCGCTGCGTCGCCTAGTTCGATCAAGGCGTTATCTGGTAGCATTTCGGCCTTGCGCAAAGCATCAGACAGCGCCTCGCCGGACCCGCCGCGAGGCCCCCCGCCGTGGCGGGTATTGCGATTCCGCATGTTACGTATGCCAATCTGGAGGACGAGATGAAGATCCTGGTCGCCGTCAAGCGTGCCATTGACTACAACGTGAAAGCCCGCCCGAAGTCCGACGGCACCGGCGTCGACCTGGCGAACGTCAAGATGTCCATGAATCCCTTCGACGAGATCGCCGTCGAAGAGGCCATTCGCCTGCAGGAGGCTGGCAAGGCCGGTGAAATCGTCGTCGTGTCGGTAGGAACGGCCGCGTGCCAGGAAACCCTGCGCACCGCGATGGCGATGGGTGCCGATCGCGGCATCCTCGTGCAGAGCGACGACGAAGTGCAGCCGCTGGCAGTCGCCAAGCTGCTGAAGGCGATCGTCGACAAGGAACAGCCGGGCCTCGTGATCCTCGGCAAGCAGGCGATCGACGACGACTCCAACCAGACCGGACAGATGCTCGCAGGGCTGCTCGGCTGGGGGCAGGGCACCTTCGCCGCCAAAGTGGAAATCGGTGACGGCAGCGCGAACGTCAAGCGCGAAGTCGACGGCGGCATCCAGACGATCGCCCTCAAGCTTCCGCTCGTCGTGACCGCGGATCTGCGCCTCAACGAGCCGCGTTACGTGAAGCTGCCGAACATCATGAAGGCGAAGAAGAAGCCGCTCGACACCGTCACGCCGGCCGATCTCGGCGTCGACATCGCGCCGCGCCTGAAGCTCCTGAAGGTCACCGAACCGCCGGCCCGCGCCGGTGGCGTGAAAGTGGCCGACGTCAACGAACTCGTCGCGAAGCTCCGCAACGAAGCGAAGGTGATCTGATCATGACCGCACTCGTCATCGCTGAACACAACAACAAGTCTCTCAATGTCGCGACGCTGAACGCGATCGCCGCTGCCGCGAGCATCGGCGGCGAGATCCATGTGCTCGTCGCCGGCCAGGATTGCGGTGCCGTCGCCCAGGCGGCGGCGCAGGTCGCCGGCGTCACCAAGGTGCTGAGCGTCGATGCCCCGCACTACGCGCATGCGCTGGCCGAAAACCTCGCACCGCTCGTCGTCTCGCTCGCGCCGGCTTACAGCCATCTGCTCGTCGCCGCGACGACGTCGGGCAAGAATGTCATGCCGCGCATTGCGGCCCTGCTCGACGTCGCGCAGTTGTCGGACATCATCGAAGTCAAGAGCGCCGACACCTTCGTGCGCCCGATCTATGCCGGCAACGTGCTGGCGACGGTGCAATCGGTCGACGCCATCAAGGCGATCACCGTGCGCACGACCGCATTCGATCCCGTGGCCACGAGCGGCGGCTCGGCCGCGATCGAAACGATGGCCGCCGGACCGGATGCGGGCCTGTCGCAGTTCGTCGGCGAGGAACTGACGAAGTCGAGCCGGCCCGAACTCGCCGCGGCGGACATCATCGTCTCCGGTGGACGCGGGGTCGGCAGCGCCGAGAACTTCAAGATCATCGAAGCGCTCGCGGACAAGCTCGGCGCCGCCGTCGGCGCCTCGCGCGCCGCCGTCGATGCCGGCTACGTGCCGAACGACTACCAGGTCGGGCAGACCGGCAAGGTAGTCGCACCGCAGCTCTATGTCGCGATCGGGATCTCGGGCGCGATCCAGCACCTCGCCGGGATGAAGGACAGCAAGGTGATCGTCGCGATCAACAAGGACGAGGAAGCCCCGATCTTCCAGGTCGCGGATTACGGCCTGGTCGGCGATCTGTTCAAGGAAGTCCCGGCGCTCGTCGACGCGCTCGGCAAGTAGCGCGCAGCCCGGTCGCGGCGTGAGGGCCGCGACCGGCGTTTCCCTATCGAACTGGTGACGCGCGGGCGCAGGCCGCGCGGGAGTGTCCCGATGGAACGCGAAGCAATGGAGTTCGACGTCGTGATCGTCGGCGGTGGCCCGTCCGGGCTGGCGTGCGCGATCCGGTTACGTCAACTGGCGGCCGAAAGCGGCCATGATCTCAGCGTGTGTCTGATCGACAAGGGCTCGGAAATCGGCGCGCACATCCTGTCCGGTGCGGTGATCGAACCGCGCGCCCTTAACGAACTGCTGCCCGACTGGAAGGACAGGGGCGCGCCGCTGAACACCCTCGTCGGCACCGATCGGTTCCTGTTCCTGACCGAGACGCGGGCCATCCGCTTCCCGACGCCTCCGCAGATGCACAACGAAGGCAACTACATCGTCAGCCTCGGGAATGTCTGTCGCTGGCTCGCCCAGCAGGCCGAAGCGCTCGGTGTCGACATCTATCCCGGTTTCGCCGCCGCCGAAGTGCTGTATCACGACGACGGCAGTGTGAAGGGCGTCGCGACCGGCGACATGGGTCGCCACAAGGACGGCAGCGAAGGGCCGAACTTCGCGCCGGGCATGGAACTGCATGCGAAGCAGACGATCTTTGCCGAGGGCGTGCGGGGTTCGCTGACGAAGACGTTGTTCGCTCGCTTCAAGCTGCGCGAGGGCGTCGATCCGCAGGTCTTCGGACTCGGCGTCAAGGAGCTGTGGGAAGTGCGCCCCGAGAAGTACCAGCAGGGGCTCGTCACGCACACCGTCGGCTGGCCGATGGACAGCAAGACCTACGGCGGCTCGTTCTGCTACCACCTCGAGGACAATCTCGTCGCGATCGGCTTCGTGACCGGGCTGAACTACGAGAATCCGTATCTCAGCCCGTTCGAGGAGATGCAGCGCTTCAAGACGCATCCGGCCATTCGTGACACCTTCGAAGGCGGCCGACGGGTATCGTACGGGGCGCGTGCGATCAGCGCCGGCGGTTTCCAGTCGATCCCGAAACTGAGCTTCCCCGGCGGCCTGCTCGTCGGGGACACGGCCGGTTTCCTCAACGTGCCGAAGATCAAGGGCACGCATACTGCGATGAAATCCGGCATGACGGCAGCCGAGTCCGTGTTCGAACTGCTGCGCGCAGAGAACGAGCCGGGCAAGGAAGCGGTCGATTATCCGCATCGTCTCAAGAACACCTGGCTGTGGGACGAGCTCTATCGTGTGCGCAACATCAAGCCGTCGTTCCACTGGGGGCTGTGGCCGGCGATGGCCTACGGTGCCCTTGACACCTACGTCCTGCGCGGCAAGGCACCGTGGACCCTGCATCACCATCCCGATCACGAGGCGCTGAAGCCCGCCGCGCAGTGCCGCGAAATCGTCTATCCGAAGCCGGATGGCGTCCTGACCTTCGATCGCCTGTCGTCGGTGTTCCTGTCGAACACCAACCACGAGGAAGATCAGCCCTGCCATCTCACGCTGCACGACGACACCGTGCCGACGCGGCTGAATCTCGCCGTCTATGCGGGACCCGAGCAGCGCTACTGTCCGGCGGGCGTGTACGAGTTCGTCGAGGAGGCCGGTCAGCAGCAATTGCGCATCAACGCGCAGAACTGCGTGCACTGCAAGACCTGCGACATCAAGGATCCGTCACAGAACATCAACTGGGTGACGCCGGAAGGCGGTGGCGGCCCGAATTATCCGAACATGTGAGGCGGCGGGCGCGATGGCCAAGGTGACTTTCGTCGACGCCGGCGGCGCGTCGCGCACGATCAACATTCCCGTCGGCTGGTCGTTGATGGAAGGCGCCGTCCAGCACGATGTCGCGGGCATTCTCGCCGAATGCGGTGGCGGCTGCGCCTGTGCGACCTGTCACGTCTTCGTCGCGCCGGCATGGGCCGATCGCCTGCCGCCGCAGACGCCTGCCGAGAACGATCTGCTCGAATGCACGGCCGTCACCCGCACGGCGTACTCGCGTCTGAGCTGCCAGATCCCGATCAGCGATGCGCTCGACGGGCTCGTCGTGACGCTGCCCGAACGCCAGACCTGAGTCGCCGGACGTGCCGGATCCGAAGCGCGCGATCGTCGTCGTCGGCGCCGGTCAGGCCGGGCTGCAAGTCGTCGAGTCGCTGCGCAAGGGCGGTTTCGACGGCACGCTGACCCTGATCGGTGACGAAACCCATCCGCCGTACCAGCGGCCGCCGCTGTCGAAGCACTACCTCGCGGGCGACTTCGCCGACGAACGCCTTTATTTCCGGCCCCGCGAACATTACGCGAAGCTCGACGTCGATCTGCGGCTGGCGACACGGGTCGACGCCATCGAACGCGCGCAGGCCCGCGTACTCCTCGCCGACGGCACCGTGCTGCCGTACGACGGGCTCGCGCTCGCGACCGG
>JADZCB010000030.1 GCA_020851775.1 Gammaproteobacteria bacterium | reverse complement strand
CACGGCTTTGCAGGCCGCTGCATGACCACTCTGCCACCCAGCCAGGGTTGACCGTCGTCGGCGGCGGCACATGCCGCGGCCATAAATGCAAAGCCCCGACGCGGGTCGGGGCCTGCAGAAATCTGGAGCGGGAAACGAGACTCGAACTCGCGACCCCGACCTTGGCAAGGTCGTGCTCTACCAACTGAGCTATTCCCGCGGAGAGGCCGCAATTCTAAACCGGTGGCTCGATCTGTCAAGGCGGCCGGCGGGCATCGGGCGCGTCCGTCAGCGCGGGCCACGCGGCGCGCAGGTAGAGGACCATCGACCACAAGGTCAGCGCGGCCGCGATGTACAACGCCACGACGCCCAGCGCGTAAATCGGCAGGCCGAGCCAGGCTTCGCGGGCGATCATCAGCAGCAGCGCAATCATCTGCGCCGTCGTCTTGATCTTGCCCAGCCCGGACACGGCGACGGCCTTGCGCGCGCCGAGTTCGGCCATCCACTCGCGCAGCGCCGAGACGGTGATCTCCCGGCCGATGATCACGGCGACCGGCAGCGCGATCGCGATGCGCGGATCGCGCTGCAGCAGCAGGATCAGCGCGACGGCGACGATCAGCTTGTCGGCGACGGGATCGAGGAAGGCACCGAGGGGCGAGGTCTGGTCGAGCCGGCGTGCGAGGTAGCCGTCGAGCCAGTCCGTGATCGCGGCGAGCCCGAACACGGCGGCCGCCGCGAGATGCGTCCAAGCCGCCGGCGCCCAGAACAAGGCGATGAAGCACGGAATGAGCGCGATGCGCAGCAGCGTCAGTGAATTGGGGATGTTCATGAGGACTCGCGCAACGCATCGAAGATTTGTTGCGCCAATTGTCTACTGATTCCAGGCACCTTTTGCAAATCGTCGATGCTGGCCCGTGCGACGCCCTGCAGCCCCCCGAAATGCTGAATCACGCGCTGCCTGCGCTTGGCACCGATGCCGGGCACGGCTTCTAGCGGTGATTTCTTCCGGGCCCGGGCCCGGGCCTGGCGGTGCGCGGTGATCGCGAAACGATGTGCCTCGTCGCGGATCTGCTGGATCAGATGCAGCGCCGGCGAGTCGCGCGGCAGCAGACGCTCATCACGACCGTCGTTGACGACGAGGTGTTCGAGACCCGGCTTGCGACTCGTGCCCTTCGCGACGCCGACGACGGTGACGTCGTCGATCTGCAGATCCTTCAGCACCGCGAGCGCCTGCGCGACCTGTCCCGGGCCGCCATCGATCAACAGCAGATCCGGCATCGCGCTGTCTTCGCGTTTGAGCCTGCCGTAGCGGCGTTGCAGCGCCTGGCCCATCGCCGCGTAGTCGTCACCCGGCGTGATGCCCTCGATGTTGAAACGCCGATAGTCGGATTTGCGCGCTCCTTCGGGCCCGAACACGACGCAGGATGCCACCGTCGCCTCCCCGCGTGTGTGCGAGACGTCGAAACACTCGATGCGTGCCGGCACTTCCGGCAGATCCAGCGCCTCGCGCAGCGCTTCCATGCGGCGCTGCTGATCGATGTCGGTCGCGATGCGCTCGGACAACGCGAGTTCGACATTGTGGAGCGCCATTTCGAGCCATTTCGCACGCTCGCCGCGCACGTTGAGCCGCAACCGTACAGCGCTGCCGCGCTTCTCGCCGAGCGCATCGCCGACCCAGCCACCGTCGTCGATCGGGTGTTCGAGGATGATGTCGGGCGGCACGTCGCGCTCGCTGTTGCCGGTCAGGTAGAACTGCGGCAGGAAGGCTTCGACGATTTCGGCTTCGCCGGCGTCTTTCGTGTGCGCCGGGAAGAAGGTCTTGTTGCCGAGATTGCGGCCGCCGCGGATGAAGAACACCTGCACACAACCGATGCCGTCGCGCGTCCGGCAGACCACGATGTCGAAATCGCCGGTATCGGCGGTGATGTGCTGTTCGGCCTGCACGCGCTGGATTTTCGCGATCTGATCCCGCAGCCGCGCCGCGCGCTCGAAGTCGAGGCATGCCGAGGCCTGTTCCATCTCGGCCACCAGCAGATCGACGACTTCACCGCTGCGGCCGGCGAGAAACAGCAATGCGTGTTCGATATCCTCGCGATATTCGTCGGCCGTGATCAGTCCCACGCACGGCGCGGTGCAGCGCTTGATCTGGTATTGCAGGCACGGGCGCGAACGGTTCGCGAAATAGGTGTCTTCGCACTGCCGGACCGCGAAGAGTTTCTGCAGCAGGTTCAGCGTCGCGCGCACGGCACCGGCGTTCGGATACGGACCGAAATAGCGCCCGCTGCCATGGCGCGGGCCGCGGTGGAAGGCGATGCGCGGATAGGCGTCGCCGGTGGTGACGTAGATGTACGGATAGCTCTTGTCGTCGCGCAGGACGACGTTATAGCGTGGGCGCAGTTCCTTGATGAGGTTGCTCTCGAGGATCAGCGCTTCGTTCTCGTTGCGCGTGACGACGACTTCGAGATCGACGATCTGCGCGACCATCGATCGCACTTTCGGCGTGTGTCCTGACTGGTGCGTGAAATAGCTGCCGACCCGCTTGCGCAGGTCGCGTGCCTTCCCGACATAGATCACGCTGCTACGCGCATCGATCATGCGATAAATGCCGGGTGCACCCGGCAGGCGCGCGACCTTCTCGCGCAGCGCGTCCGCCTGCTCGGCGCTCACGGGTGCCGGCCGTCGAGGATCAGCCGGGCTCGGGCGAAGACGGCGTCGAACATCGCCGGCGTCAGGCGCCGCGTCTGTGTGTTGTAGCGGCTGCAGTGATAGGAATCGAGCAGTACCCGTCCGTCCGGCAGTGGGTGCTCGGCACCGTGCCCGAACGCGTAAGCAGCCGGTCGCAGCCCGAGCGCGCGCAGCACCGCGCCATGCGCGATCGCGCCGAGTGCGAGCAGGACGCGGGCTGCCGGTGACGTCGCCAGTTCGTTCGCGAGATACAGGTTGCAACGCCGCACTTCGGATCCTTCGGGCTTGTTCGCCGGCGGGACGCATTTGACCGCGTTCGTGATACGGCAGTCCAGCAGACGCAACCCGTCGTCGCGCGACTGCGACACCGCGGCGCTCGCAAAGCCATGGGTGTGCAGGGTCGCATACAGCAGGAGACCGGCGTGATCGCCGGTGAACGGGCGTCCCGACGCATTGGCCCCATGGAAACCCGGCGCCAGCCCGATGATCAGCAGCGACGCGTCAGGCGCGCCGAACGGGGGGACCGGCCGTCCGTGATAGGTCGGATGATGGTGCCGGCATTCGGCGAGATACGCAGCGAGCCGCGGGCACGCCGTACACGCCGGATCGAACGCCGCATGCGGCGACGTGCGGCGGCCGCGCGTCACCCGACGCCGGACCGTGACTCGAGGCCCGGCCCCTCACCGAGATCGCACAGGCCCTGTTCGCGAGCGACGAGAGCGAGCTTGACGTCGTTGTCGGCGCCGAGCTTTTCGTACAGACGTCGACGATGGTAAGCGACGGTCTTCGGGCTCAGACACAGCCGCAACGCGATTTCGGCGCTGGTCATGCCCTCCGCTATCCGCTGCAGCACTTCGATTTCCCGCTGGGTCAGATTGTGGATGCCGGTACCGCGCCTGGTGATGGCGCTGATTGCGACCTGCTGTGCGACATCACGGCTGATGTAGCTGCCGCCGCGATGGACTTCGCGGATGGCGAGGATCAGCTCCTCCGTATCCGAATGCTTGCTGACGTAGCCCGCACCGCCGATTTCCAGGAAGCGGCGCGGGTACGGCCCTT
>JADZCB010000029.1 GCA_020851775.1 Gammaproteobacteria bacterium | reverse complement strand
GCCGGCTAAGGCGAAGCGCCCGCCTGGGCCCAGGCCTGCAGTTCGAGGATGCGGGTATAGCCGCCTTCGCCGTCGACGACGCCTTCGTTGCGCGCGTCGTGAATGCAGTTCACCGGGCACAGCGGGACGCAGATCCCGCAGTTGATGCAATCGTCGCTGACGATCGCGAAGCGACCGAGAAAATCCGTCTCCAGACGGTAGATCGCATCGACCTTGCCGGGGCAGGCGTGATCGCAGGCGCCGCAGCCGATGCACGTCGGGTCGATGTAGAAGTGACCGAACTTCTCCTTCGGCATGTTCAGCGCCCGTACGCCGTCGTGAACAGCGCAGACGCATTCACGAATTCCTGCAGGCTCTGGTTGAAACGGAAGTAGCAGTCCATGCGGACAGGATCCGTGTAAACGAGTTGCAGCGGCGTCCCCATGTGGCTCAGCCGGTTCAGACTGTGCTCGAGATCGGGCCGGCCCTTGCCGGCCGCGATGTTCTCGATCATCTCACGCCACGTCGCGAGGCTGCCTTCGAGCGCGAAATCGGCGGGGCCTAGATCGCGCGTCGTGGGTTCCTCGACCCCCAGGGCCTCAAACTCTTCGAAGCTGATGCGATAGGCGAGCGCGCCGCCGTCCGCTGCGCCGTCGAGCACCGTGAACTGCGCAATGCAATCGACATAGCCGAGCTGTTCCTGGCGCGTGCGGTTCGCGTTCATCAGCGCGGCGAGGCGTTCGAACCACGCCCGCGACGGGAAGGCGACGACGTCGCGCGCGAGCGTATCGGCGGTGGCGCTCATGCTGCGACACCCCACGGCAGATCCAGCGGAATGGTACAGCGCGGAGCGCGGTCGAAGCCGGCGGCCGTGCAGCGCTGCAGGTATTCGCCGATGAACATCCGCCACATGTGGCCGAGTCCTTCCATGCCCTTGTCGATCTGCTTGAGGCTGCCGCCGAGCAGGACGGCAACGGGCTCGACCAGAGCCGCCTCGGTGAATGCACTCAGGATGACCTGCTCGCCGATGTCGGCGAAGCGGTGCAATTCCTCGACGGCCCGCTCGCGCTCGGGGTGCGTCGCGAGGTAGTTCTTCAGTTCGAGCACGCCATACGACACGTGGCGCGCCTCGTCCTGCAGACAGCGGCGGAAGATCTCCTTGTCGACCTGCGTCTTGGCGATCATCTCGCCCGAGCGGAACACCGACAGCACGAGACCTTCGCCGAGCAGGTTCAGCAGAAACGTTCCCATCGTATGGCTCGGCGCGTCGAGGATGGCCTTCAGCGCCCACTCGAAGCCCGGCGATGCGTGGAGCAGCCCGCCGCCGGCGATCGCGCGTTTGCGGAACACTTCCTGGTGACGCGCCTCGTCCATCAATTGTGTGGCGAGGAAGCTCTTGACCTCGAGAAAATCCTGGGGCGTGCGGTACAACCACTTGGCCGGGAAGTCGCCGGCGACGAACTCGACTTCGGTCAGGAAGGTGCAGAGCTGGCAGGTCGCCTTTTCGAGATCCTCGGGCAGCGGCTCGAGTTCGTCCCAGGCGATGTCCTTCGTCGCATTCCACTGCCGTGCCTTCGCTTCCTCGTACAAGGTGATGACGTTGTCCGCCCACAGCTCGTCGCGTGCGGTGACGGTGTAGTCGTCGACGACCGGCATGCGTGCCCGGTAGGGCTCGCGGATCGAGCCGCGCGGCGCGAAGTTGAACCAGTCGGCGTGCTCGGGGATGTCGCCGTAACCGCGGACGCGGTTGATGTCGGTGTAGGTCAGACCGCGCGAAGAGGGTTTCGCGCGCTTGCCCCAGTTGCCGCCGTCGGTCTTCAGCCAGTGCAGCGAAAAGCTGCCGCGACGGATGCGCTCGATGTTTTCGCCGAGCACCTCCGCCCAGGCCTGGTAGTCCTTGCGATAGCTCGCTTCGTAATGCGCGAGCTGGGCTTCGGTGAGCAGCGACGCGCGTGCGCCGGCGAGCCCGATCGTCGCGGCCGGAACTGGTTCGTTCATGGGTCGATCTCCTCGCAGCGGACGCTTGCCGCGGTGCGCCGAGCTTGTTCTTCTATTGATAAATGTGTCAATAATGCGCTGCGGCAGAAGAGCGGCATGAACAGGGTCAAACGCAAAAATCCGGCGCGCGCGGCACGCCTCAATCCGGTCGAACGGCGCCACCAGCTTCTGGACTGCGCGCTGCACGCCTTCGCCGAAGCGGGCATCAACCGCGCGACGCACGCCGACGTCGCCCGTCTCGCCGCGGTGTCGGTGCCCACGGTATTCGTCTATTTCCCGACCCGCGATGCGCTCGTCGACGCCGTGCTCGTCGAGGTTGCCCGCTTTCTGATTGACGACGTGCTGATGCCGGTGCAGACGCGCGACGCGCGCACACCGGAACTCCTGGTGCAGGTCGGGCTCGCGTTTTCGGAGGCGGTGCGCACACACCCCGATCACGCCCGCGTGTGGCTGGACTGGAGCACGGCGTTCCGCCGCGACGTGTGGCCACGCTACGTCGAGTTCCAGGCGCGGGTCATCGAGCTGCTGAAGGCGCTGGTGCTGCGGGGCAAGCGGGACGGCTCGCTCGTCGCGACACTCGATGCGGATGACGCCTCGCGCCTGCTCGTCGGCTCGGCACACATGCTCGCGCAGATGACTTGCATGGGCAGCGATCTGCGACAGATCGAACGATTCATGCGCACGGCGATCGACGGTTTCAGCGTGCCGGCCGTGCGCGCCGCGCCGCGCCGCGCCGCGCGCCGGCGCTGACGATCCCGCGTCACGACGCGTCCTGGAACGGGAAATCCGCCGCCGTCAGTGTCTCGCGCTCGAGCAGGGCCGCGATGCCGCGTTCGAGCAGGGCCCGTCGCGCCTCGAGCAGCGAACGCGCCTGTACGAAGGCCGCGTCGACCAGCGCCTTGACGGCGAGATCGATTTCCCGCGCCGTCGCTTCGCTGTGCGCGCGCTGCGCGGGACGGAAGGCGAGCCCTTCGCCGAGAAAGGGTGCATGCGCCTCGTCGTAGACCACCTGGCCGACGTCGCGCACCATGCCGTAACGCATCGTCATCAGGCGTGCAATCTCGGTCACCTTGTCGAGATCGTCGGCCGCACCGGTCGAGATTTCGCCGAGCACGAGATCTTCGGCCGCGCGGCCGCCCATCAGCACCGCCATCTTGTGCTCGAGGTTCCGGCGCGACATCAGGAAGCGATCTTCGGTCGGTCGCTGGATCGTGTAACCGAGGGCGCCGATGCCGCGGGGAATGATCGAAACCTTGTGCACCGGATCCATGCCGGGCAGGGCGGCTGCGACGAGGGCGTGGCCCATCTCGTGACAGGCCACCGCGCGGCGTTCGTCGGCATTCATCACGCGGGAGCGCTTCTCGATGCCGGCGACGATGCGCTCGATCGCGCTCGTGAAATCCGCGGCAGCGACGGCGTCGGCGCCGCGCCGTGTCGCGAGCAGGGCGGCTTCGTTGACGAGATTGGCGAGATCGGCGCCGGTGAAGCCGGGCGTCAAGGCGGCGACATCGTCGAGCACGACACGATCGTCGAGCGTCACCTTGCGTGCGTGCACCTTCAGGATCTGGACGCGGCCCCGGCGATCGGGACGATCGACGAGTACCTGGCGATCGAAGCGCCCGGCACGCAGCAGCGCGGGATCGAGAATCTCGGGGCGGTTGGTCGCCGCGAGCAGCACGATGCCGGTCGAGGGATCGAAGCCATCGAGTTCGGACAGGAGCTGGTTCAGCGTCTGCTCCTTCTCGTCGTGGCCGCCGAGCATGCCCGCGCCGCGCGCGCGGCCCAGCGCATCGAGTTCGTCGATGAAGATGATGCTCGGTGCGGTCTGTCGTGCGCGTTCGAAGAGGTCGCGCACCCGCGCCGCACCGACGCCGACGAACATCTCGACGAACTCCGAGCCCGAAATCGAGAAGAACGGCACGCCCGCCTGGCCCGCGACGGCGCGGGCGAGCAGTGTCTTGCCGGTCCCGGGCGGGCCGACGAGCAGCACGCCTTTCGGGATGCGCGCCCCGAGCCGGCCGTAGCGCTTCGGATCGCGCAGGAAATCGACGATTTCCTGCAACTCCGCTTTCGCGTCGTCGACGCCGGCGACGTCATCGAAGCTGACGCCCGTCGTGCGTTCGACGTAGACCTTCGCACTCGACTTGCCGATCGCCATCAATCCGCCGAAGCCCTGGCGTTCCGCCATCCGGCGGATTGCGAAGGCCCAGATCGCGACGAAGAACAGCACCGGCAGCAGCCACGACAGGAGGTCGCGCAGCAGCGTGCTTTCGATTTCGCCGGCGAAGACCACGTCGTGCTCGCGCAAGTGGGCGGCGAACCCGGGGTCGACGCGCGTCGTGACGAAACGTTCGCGTCCGTCGGATCGCGGGCTGCGCAGGCGACCCTCGAGAAATCGCTCGGACACGCGTACTTCGGCGATCGCGTCGCTGGCCAGCAGCTTCTCGAATTCGCTGTACGGGATCTGCTCGACGGCACGGTGATCCTGCCACCACGCCTGGAACATCAGCACCGCCGCCGCGGCGAGGAAAGCATAACCGAGATTGATCTGATGCGTTTTGCGCACGGCGTGCCCGCTCCGTGTCCCCGTCACCCGTCACCGTAGCACGCCCGCACGCGTTGCGGCTGCGCTGCCGGGCAGGGATCATGCGTCGTCATCGCGACCGCCACGCTTGCCGGCAGACGCGGTCGCATCTCTATAATCGACACGACGCGCCGTCACCCCGGCGCCAACGGGCAGGTGATCGATGCGTTATCGAATCTCCATCGACACAGGCGGCACGTTCACCGATGCCGTCGTCGCCGATGCGACCGGCATTCTCGCGATTGGCAAGGCGTTGACCGATCCCGAGCGTAATTTTGCCGGCGTGCAGGCCGCGATCGCCGACGCCGCGGGACAGATCGGTCACGATCTGCGCGAGCTCCTCGCGGCGACGGACGTCTTCATCTACGGCACGACGCGCGCGACGAACGCAATCGTCACCCAACGCACCGCGCGGACCGCGATGCTGCTGACCGCAGGCTTTCCGGACATTCTCGTCTACCGCCAGGGCGGCAAGCTGCGTCCGCACGAGCTCAACGTGGATTACCCGGCGCCCTACGTGCCGCGGCATCTGAGCTTCGAGATCCCGGAACGCATCGATGCCGAAGGGAATATCGTCACGCCGCTCGACGAAGCTCGCGTCGCCGCGGTGCTCGACGAACTCGCGACCCTGGACATCGAGGCGGTCGCGGTGTGCCTGTTGTGGTCGATCGCCAATCCCGTCCACGAACGGCGCCTCGGTGAACTGATCGCCGCCCGCCTGCCCGGCGTTGCCTGCACGCTGTCGCACGCGTTGAACCCGGTGCTGCGCGAATATCCGCGCGCGTCGTCGACCGCAATCGATGCCTCGCTGAAGCCGCTGATGCAGGCGCAGTTGCGCCTCCTCGAGCGCAATCTCGCGCAATCCGGCTACACGGGCGACATTCTCGTCAGCGCGTCGGTCGGCGGCGTCATGCACGTCGAGGACATGATCGAGCGGCCGATCTATCTCGTGAAATCGGGGCCGGCGATGGCGCCGGTCGCCGGGCTTTCGTATGCGCAGCTCGAGTCGCTCGGTCAGGACGTCGTCGTCGTCGACACCGGCGGGACGACCTTCGACGTCAGCCTCGTGCGCGACGGCCAGGTCAGTCATACCCGCGAGACCTGGCTCGGCGGGCTCTACACCGGTCACCTGCTCGGCATGGGCTCCGTCGATGTCCGTTCGATCGGCGCCGGTGGCGGCTCGATCGCGTGGCTCGACGACGGCGGGTTGCTGCGGGTCGGTCCGCAGAGCGCCGGCGCACGGCCGGGGCCGGCGTGCTATGGCGGCGGCGGCAGCGAGCCGACCGTCACGGATGCCGCGCTCGTGCTCGGTTATCTCGATCCCGCGTATTTCCTTGGCGGTCGGATGGCACTCGACGCCGCGGCCGCCCGGCGCGTGATGACACCCATTGCCGCCCGCCTCGGCAAGTCGATCGAGGACACCGCGCTCGCGATCGTCACCGTTGCGAACGAGAATATGATCAAGGCGATTCAGGAAATCACCGTCAAGGAAGGTTTCGATCCCGCCGCCGCGATACTCGTCGCCGGCGGCGGCGCGGCTGGCCTCAACATCCTGCCGATCGCGCGGGCGCTCGGCATGCCGCGCGTGCTGCTGCCGCGTACGGCGAGTGCGCTCTCGGCATGTGGTGCGCACTTCTCGGACATCGTGCGTGAGGCGGGCGCGAGCCGCTATGCGACGACCGCGGACTTCGATTTCGCGGCAGTCGACGCCGTGATCGATCGTCTCGAGCGCGAACTCGATGGCTTCGAGCGTGCGCTCGCGGCGCGCGGCCTCACCGGCTTCTCACGTACGCTCGCTGTCGAAGCGCGCTACGCCGGCCAGATCTGGGAACTCGAGGTCGCGCTGCAGGGCGGCCGCCTGCGCACGGCAGCCGACGTCGCACGGCTCGTCGAGGACTTCCATCGCGAACACGAGCGCGTGTTCGCCGTGCGTGATCCGGACAATCCCATCGAATGCATCCACTGGCGGGCCCGCCTGACGGCGCCGCTGCCGCGCGGCGCGCAGCAGCCGGGATCGGACGGGTACCGCAGCGGCACGCCCGGCGCCCGCGGTTCGCGTACGGCGTACTTCGGCGTGCTCGCGGCCGCGCCACTCGAGGCTGCCGTCTTCCACGGCGGCGATCTGAAGCCCGGCGATCGCGTGACCGGCCCCGCGATCATCGAGGAGCCGACGACGACACTCGTCGTCTATCCGGGGACCACGGCGCGAGTCACGCCGTACGGTCATTACCTGTGCGAACTGGCCTGACGCGCGGAGAGCGGACATGAGCGACACACCGTCTGATCAGGCCTTCGACCCGGTATTGCTCGCGGTGCTGAGCAACCGCATGGACGCGATCGTCCGCGAGATGACCAACACGCTGCTGCGCGCGGCGCGTTCGGCGGTGATCGCGATGTCGCGCGATTTCTCGTGCTGCATCGTCACCGGGGATGGCGAACTGCTCGCGACCGCCGAGGCCGCGCCGGTTCACGTCTTCGGCACGCACCTGCAGGCGCAGGCGATGCGTGAGCTGCATCCGGACCTGCAGCAGGGCGATGCCTTTCTCCACAACGATCCTTATCTCGGCAACACGCACCCGGCGGATCACACGCTGCTCGTGCCGGTGTTCTGTGATGGTGAACATCTGTTCACGGCGGTCGCGAAAGCCCATCAGGCCGACATCGGCAACAGCATCCCGACGACCTACCACGCCGCCGCCCGCGACATTTACGAGGAAGGGGCGTTGATCTTTCCGTGCGTCCGTATCCAGCGCGACTTCCGCAATGTCGAGGACATCATCCGCATGTGTCGGCGCCGCATCCGCGTGCCGGACCAGTGGTACGGCGATTATCTCGCCGCGATCGGCGCCGCCCGCATCGGCGAGCGCCGTCTCGAGGCGCTTGCCGCCCAGTATGGCGTGACGACGCTGAAGGCCTTCGTGCGCGCATGGTTCGATTATGCCGAGCGCCGCGTCGTGCAGGAGATCAGACGGTTGCCGGCGGCGCGCCTCGAGAACACGACCTGTCACGATCCGATCCCCGGTGTCGTGCCGGACGGCATCCCGATCAAGGTGAAGCTCGAGATCGATCCCGTGGCCGCGATGATCGACGTCGATCTGCGCGACAACCCCAATTGTCTGCCGTGCGGTCTCAACGAATCGATGGCCTGTGCGATCAACAACGCGATGACCGGCGTGCTGAACTGCCTCGATCCGGACATTCCGCACAACGCGGGTACGTTCCGTCGCATCCGCGTGCAATTGCGCGAAAACTGCGTCGTCGGCATCCCGCGCTTTCCACACTCGTGCTCGGTGGCGACGACCAACGTCGGCGATCGGCTCGTGAACGCGACGCAGTCGGCCTTTGCCGGGATCGGCGACGGCTGGGGTCTCGCCGAAGGCAACACGGCGTTGACGTCGGGCTGCGCCGTGGTGTCTGGGCGCGATGCCCGTCACGGAGAACGCGACTACATCAACCAGATGTTCCTGATGGGGGGTGGCGGTCCCGCGTCGCCGAGTTCGGACGGGTGGATCAACCTGCTGATCCCGGTCGGCGCCGGCCTGCTCTATCGCGACAGCATCGAACTCGACGAGCAGAAGTATCCGATCCTCGTGCGCAGTCTGAAACTGATCCAGGACAGCGGAGGCGCCGGGCGCTACCGCGGTGCGCCGGGGACCGAAGTCGTCTACGGTCCGCGTCTGCGTCCGATGCGTGTCGTCTCGGCACCGGACGGGTGGCGCACCCCGCCGCGGGGCGTGAACGGCGGCAACGACGGCACGACCTCGGCCGATCACGTGCTGCGCGCCGACGGCAGCGAGACCAAGGTCGAAGGGTTCATCAACGTCGAACTCGCACCCGGTGAATTCATCCGCGGCCGTGACTGCGGCGGCGGCGGTTACGGTGATCCGCTCGAACGCGAGGTGTCACGCGTGCTGAACGACGTGCGCGAGCGCTGGATCAGCCGGCGCCAGGCCGAGACCGTCTACGGCGTCGTGTTCCGTGACGACGAGCGCACGCTCGCCGTCGACGAAGCGGCGACCGACGAGGCGCGCAAGCGTCTCGCCGCGGCGCGTGGCTGAACGCACGCGGCCCGCTCGGATGCGCGCATGAGCGAACCGACGATCACCTGTCCCGGTTGCCAGATCGAGATCCGGCTGACGGAGTCGCTGGCGGCGCCGCTGCTCGCCGAGACGCGGCGGCAGTTCCAGCATCAACTCGCGCAGCAGGAGCGCGCGGTCGCCGAACGCGAGCGGCATCTGCGTGAGCGTGAACAGCAGCTCACCGACGCGCGGCGTGAACTCGACACCGAGGTCGCCTCGGCGGTCGAATCCGCGCTGGCATCCGAGCGTGCGGCGCTGATCGCCGAGGAAGCGCGCAAGGCGCGGCTCGCCACTGCGGTCGAGCTCGACACGAAAGCACGCGAACTCGCCGAACTGAACGAGCTGCTGCAGGCGCGCGATGCCAAGCTCGCCGAAGCACAGCAGGCGCAGGCCGATCTGCTGCGCAGGCAGCGTGAGCTCGACGATGCGAAGCGCGAGCTCGAACTGACGGTCGAGAAGCGCGTGCAGGACGCGCTCGGCACGGCGCGTGCGCAGGCGCGGCGCGAAGCGGAGGAGAGCCTGAAGCTGCGCGTGATGGAGAAGGACCACACGATCGCGTCGATGCAGCAGACCATCGAGGAGCTCAAGCGCAAGGCGGAACAAGGCTCGCAGCAGCTTCAGGGGGAAGTGCAGGAGCTCG
>JADZCB010000028.1 GCA_020851775.1 Gammaproteobacteria bacterium | reverse complement strand
TGATCGGCGCACAGCAGGTACTCATCGGCATGGGGCTCGGTCTCGTGCTGCGCCTGGTGTTTCTCGTGCTCGAATTCGCCGGACAGATCATCGCCCAGCAGATGGGCCTCGGCTTCGCAGCGATGGTCGATCCGGCGTCGGGGGCACAGGTGCCGGTGATTTCGCAGTTCTACGTGATCCTCGCGACGTTGACGTTCTTTGCGCTCGACGCACATCTGCAGCTCGTCACGCTGCTCGCCGACAGCTTCGAACTTCTGCCGATCGGCGGTCGCGGCGTCGCACCCGGTGCGCTCGCCGGCGTAATCGCCTGGTCCGGCGATCTGCTCGGCCTCGGGGTCGTCGTCATGTTGCCGATCGTCGCCTCGCTGCTCGTCGTGAACCTCGCCTTCGGCGTGATGGCGCGGGCGGCCCCCCAGCTCAATGTCTTCGCGGTCGGCTTTCCCGTCATGATCGTGTTCGGCACGCTGATGATGGTGCTGACGCTCGGTGCGCTGCCGACGCAGGTCGAGACACTGTTCGCGACCGGCTTCGACGCCGCGTACCGCCTGCTGCAAGGGCCGTGAGCGATGGCCGAGTCAGCGAGCGGTCAGGAACGCAGTGAAGAGGCCAGTGCCAAGCGGCTGGACGAAGCGCGCGAACGAGGTCAGGTCGCGCGCTCGCGCGAGCTGACGACGATGCTGCTGCTGTTCGCGGTCGCTGGGGTGTTGTGGAGTTCCGGCGACGACTTCGTGGCGTCGATGCTCGCGTCGATGCGTTACCACTTCGACGCCGGCAATGCGTTGCGTCTCGCCGACGTCGACATGCTGCGCCTGACGGGCGGCGCATTGCAGGACGCGCTGACGAGCCTGGTACCGTTCCTCGTCGTCTCGACACTGGTGTCCATCGCCGGCAGTGTCGTTCTCGGCGGCTGGAATGTCGCGCCCGGGGCGCTCGGCTTCAAATGGAACCGGATCGACCCCCTGGCCGGCATCGGCCGCCTGTTCTCGGCGCGCAGCCTCGTCGAACTCGTGAAGGCGCTCGCCAAGTTCGTGCTGCTGCTCGGCTGCGGGCTCCTGGCCTTGTGGCACGAGGCGCCGCAATTGCTTGCGCTCGGCACGATGCCACTCGCCGCCGGCATCGCGACGACGACCACGCTCGCGTTCAAGGCGTTTCTGATCGTCAGCGCCGGCACCGTCGTGATTGCACTCGTCGACGTGCCGTTCCAGAAGTGGGATCACGCACGTCAGTTGCGCATGACGCGTCAGGAGCTGCGCGAAGAATCGAAAGAGAGCGACGGCTCGCCGGAGGTCAAGGGCAGGATCAGAAGCCTGCAGGCCGAGCTCGCGAAGCGGCGCATGATGGAACAGGTGCCACAGGCGGACGTGGTCGTCACCAACCCGGACCACTACGCGGTCGCGCTCAAGTTCGATCCGGCGACGATGTCGGCACCGCGGCTCGTCGCCAAAGGCAGCGATCTCATGGCGCTGCGTATCCGCGACGTTGCGCGGGATGCCGGCGTCACCGTGCTCGAGGCGCCGCCGCTCGCCCGCGCCGTTTATCACACGACGAAGCTCGATCAGGAGATCCCGGCGGGACTCTATGTCGCGGTCGCCCAGGTGCTGGCCTATGTGTTCCAGCTTCGCAAGCGGGATCCGCTGCGGCCGGCGCCGCAGCTCCCGACCGAACTGCCGATCCCGCCCGAGCTGCAGTACTGATGTTTTCGAACAACCGAGTGATCCGCGAACGCAGGTGATCCGACCATGGCGCTGACCCTTTCCGGCCATTCGAGCCGCGTCCTGTTGAACACCGCCCTCAGGCATGGCATCGGCGTTCCTCTGATGCTGATGTCGCTGCTGGCGATGATGGTGCTGCCGTTGCCGCCACTGCTGCTCGACGTGCTGTTCACCTTCAACATCTCGCTGTCGATCGTCGTCCTGCTCGCGAGCGTCTACAGCCGGCGCCCGCTCGATTTCGCCGCGTTCCCGACGGTGCTGCTGGTCGCGACCCTGTTGCGTCTCGCGCTGAACATCGCGTCGACGCGGGTCGTGCTGCTGCACGGTCACCAGGGGCCGACCGCGGCGGGCGAGGTCATACATGCCTTCGGCGATTTCGTCATCGGCGGCAACTACGCCGTCGGCTTCGTGGTGTTCTCGATTCTCGTGATCATCAACTTCGTGGTGGTGACGAAGGGCGCGGGCCGCATTTCGGAAGTCAGCGCACGGTTCACGCTCGATGCGATGCCCGGCAAGCAGATGGCAATCGACGCCGATCTGAACGCCGGCATCATCGACCAGACGGAGGCCAAGCGCCGCCGCGCCGAGGTGTCACAGGAGGCCGATTTCTACGGCGCGATGGACGGTGCCGGGAAGTTCGTGCGCGGTGATGCCATTGCCGGCATCCTGATCGTCACAATCAACATCATCGGCGGCTTCATCATCGGCGTCGTGCAGCATGGCATGCCGATGTCCGAATCGATCCGCGTGTTCACACTGCTGACGATCGGTGACGGTCTCGTTGCCCAGATCCCCGGTCTGCTGTTGTCCGTCGCTTCCGCAATCATGGTGACGCGGGTGTCCGGCGAAGCCGACATGGGACAACAGATCTCGAGCCAGCTTTTCGACAACCCGAAAACGCTCGGCGTCACCGCGGCGATCCTCGGCCTCATGGGCACGATCCCCGGCATGCCGAACCTCGCGTTCCTGACGATGGCGGCCGGCGCCGGCTACGCCGCGTGGCGTATCCACCGGCGCGGCCAGCAGTCTGAGGACGCCCGTGTCGAAGCCCCCGCGCCGGCCGTGCCGCCCGAGGCGAAGGAACTGTCCTGGGATGACGTGCAGCCGATCGACGCCCTGGGCCTTGAGGTCGGCTACAAGCTGATTCCGCTCGTCGATCGCAAGCAGAATGGGCAGTTGCTCGATCGCCTGCGCGGCGTGCGCAAGAAACTCTCACAGGAACTCGGTTTCCTCGTGCCCGCGGTGCACATCCGCGACAACCTCGATATCGACGCGTCGACCTACCGGATTTCGATCCATGGCGCGACCGTCGGCCAGGCGCCGTTGCAGGCCAATCGTGAACTCGCGATCAACCCGGGCCAGGTACACGGTCAACTGCGTGGTGCGATCGTCAAGGATCCGGTGTTCGGTCTCGATGCCGTGTGGATCGGCGAGGAGCAGCGCGAGCAGGCGACGTCCTGCGGTTATACGGTCGTCGATGCGAGCACCGTCGTTGCCACCCACATGAGCCAGATCATCCAGGATCATGCGCACGAGCTGCTCGGACACGACGAAGTGCAGAAACTGCTCGACGGTCTCGCCAGGACCAGTCCGCGGCTGGTCGAGGACACGGTGCCGAAAATCGTGACGCTCGGCACAGTCGTGAAGGTGATGCAGAACCTGCTGCGCGAAGCGGTACCGATCCGCGACGTCAGGACCATTCTCGAAGTTCTGGCGGAGCGGGGTTCGAAGAGTCAAGACCCCGTCGTGTTGACCGCCGCGGTGCGTGAAGCACTGGGTCGGGTCATCGTTCAGCAGATCAACGGTTTGGCCGAGGAACTTCCGGTCATCACGCTCGATTATTCACTGGAACAGATATTGCACCGTTCAGTCGAGAGCGGCGCGGAGAACGGCGTCGCCATCGAGCCGAACCTCGCCAACCGCTTCGCCCAGTCGTTGCGCGAGGCGCATGAACGGCAGGAGTTGACGGGGCAGGCGTCGGTGTTGCTGGTGCCGGGCAATCTGCGCGAGTTCCTCTCGCGGTTCGTCAAGCACGCGGTGAAGGGGATGCACGTCATCGGCTTCAACGAGGTGCCCGACGACAAGCAGATCCGCATCGTCGCCAGCGTCGGCGACGGCGCGGCGCGACGTTGACGCACACGATCCGGGAATTGAACGAGGAATCCAGGCATGAAGGTGAGACGGTACTTCGCCGCCAATATGCGCACCGCGCTGGAACTGGTCCGTCAGGCGCAGGGCCCGGACGTGCTGATCCTGTCGAACCGCAAGGTCGACGGCGGCGTCGAACTGCTGACGGCAGTCGGCGAAGCCGACGCCGAACTGATCGAGAAATTCACGCCGAAGTCCGCACGCGAGCGACGCGACGACACAGCGCCGGACGAGCTCGCGACGGTGCCCGACCGCCGGCCGACACCACGTGCGGTTGTCGTGCCGCCGCCGGCGCCGGTTGCCGCGGCCCCGGTCTTGCCCGACGGCGCGCTGTGGACGCGTCAGGAAACCATCGAGCAGATGCAGCGCGAACTCGGCGCGCTGAAGAACCTGCTCGAACATCAGCTCTCCGGCCTCGCGTGGCATGACTACTCGCAACGCAGCCCGCTCGGCGCGCGGCTGCTCCGGGCGCTGACCGGGTACGGCATCGCACCCCGGCTGGCGCGCACGATCGTCGCCGAACTCGGCCCGACCGCCGACTATGACGAAGCCTGGCGGCAGGCCATCGCCGCCCTGCGGCAACGCATTTCCTGTCTGGCCGATCCGGTCTTGCGCCACGGCGGCCATTACGCGCTGTGCGGACCGACCGGCGTCGGCAAGACGACGCTCGCCAGCAAGCTCGCCGGTCGCTATGCGCTGGCTCGTGGCAGCCACACGGTGGCGCTCGTGTCGACCGACGAGCAGCGCCTTGGCGCGCATCAGCAGTTGAAGACCTTCGGCCGGCTGGTCGGGATCACCGTGCGCTCGGCGCGCAGTTTCGAGGCGCTGCCCGAGATCCTGGCCGACCTGCACGATCGCGAACTCGTGCTGATCGACATGCCCGGTTTCGCGCCGGCCGATCCGGGCTTCCGGCACTCGCTTGCGACGCTCTACGGGTTGCCGACGCGCGTCGACACCTATCTGGTGATGTCGGCGAGCACCGATCACCAGTCGCTCGCACGTATCGTCGGTGCGGCCGAGGGCCTCGCGCTCGCCGGCTGCTGTGTGACGAAGATCGACGAAGCCGCGACGCTCGGGCCGGCGCTGTCCGCGGTTGCCGAGTCGCGACTGCCGGTCGCTTATCTGTCGCACGGCCAGCAGGTGCCGGACGACGTCGAGACGGCGAGTCCCGCCGCCTTGCTCGAACAGTTTCTGACGATGGGGAAGGCGAGTCCGCTGCCGGTCGACTCGGCCTTCATTGAACAGGCGTTCGCATTGTGAACTTCCAGGGTACCAGGCCTATGAATGTTTCCACCGGGCACTGCGATACGCGCCCGACACGCGTGATCGCGGTGACGAGCGGCAAGGGCGGCGTCGGCAAGTCGACGGTTTCGATCAATCTCGCGACGGCGCTCGCCGCCGCGGGATCACGCGTGACGTTGTTCGATGCCGATCTCGGACTCGCCAACATCGATGTGCTGCTCGGCCTGTCCGCGCAGCGCACGCTCGCCGACGTGCTCGACGGTACGTGCGGGCTGCGTGACATCCTGCTCGACGGGCCGGCGGGCATGCGGATCGTGCCGGCGTCGTCGGGCGTACAGCGCATGGCCGAGCTGACCGACGCCGAGCGTGTCGGCCTGATGCACGCGTTCAGCGATCTCGAGGGCACGATGGACGTGATGATCATCGACACCGCCGCCGGCATCGCCGCGAACTCGCTGCAGTTCTGCGAAGCCTCGCAGGAAGTCGTCGTCGTCGTCTGCAACGATCCCGCGTCGATCGCCGATGCCTACGCGACGATCAAGGTGCTGAATCAGCGTACGCGCCGCACGCGCTTCCGCGTGCTCGTCAACATGACCCACAGCGACCACGAGGCGCGCGACATCTTCGCCCGCCTGGTCAGGGCCACCGACCGGTTTCTCGACGTGGCGCTCGACTTCGTCGGCGTCGTTCCATTCGACCGTGCCGTCGCCCAGGCTGCCCGCCGCCGCGCCCCGGTCGTCACCGCCTACCCGGCCAGCCCGGCCGGCGCAGCATTCAAGCGACTGGCAGCCGTGGCCGATAGATGGCCCGAACCTCGCGCCGCGAGCGGCCAGCTCGAATTTTTCCTGGAGCGGATGATCCGCGCCGAAGTCATGGGGAGGCATGCGCTGGCATGAAAGAACTCGCGAAATACAAGCAGGCTGCGCATTCGAGCCTGCACGAACAACGGCAGGAGCAGGACGAACTCGTCCGCAAACATGCGGCGCTCGTGAAGCGCATCGCTTATCACCTGATGAGCCGCTTGCCGCCCACTGTCCAGATCGACGACCTGGTGCAGTCCGGCATGATCGGGCTGCTCGAAGCGGCGCGGAACTACGACGCCACCCAAGGCGCCAGTTTCGAGACCTACGCCGGCATCCGGATTCGGGGTGCGATGCTCGACGAGATCCGCAAGGGCGACTGGGCGCCGCGCTCGCTGCACCGGAAAGTGCGCGAGATCAGCAAGGTCGTCGCCGAGATCGAGGCGGAATGCGGGCGCGATGCACGCGACGCCGAAGTGGCGGCGCGTCTCGGCATGGATCTGAACCAGTACTACCAGACGCTGCAGGACGCGAGCAGTCACAAGGTCTTCAGTTTCGAAGATCTGCCGAGCAAGGACGAAGTGCTGTCCGAAGGTCTGTACGAACGCATTCCGGAACCGTCGGAGAACGTCGAGAAGGAACTGTTCAAGAAAGCACTCGCGCAGGCGATAGCGTCCTTGCCGGAACGGGAACGCCTGGTGATGTCGCTCTATTACAAGGAAGAATTGAACCTGCGCGAAACCGGGGAAGTGATGGGCGTCAGCGAATCGCGTGTCTGCCAGATCCATTCGCAGGCGCTGATCCGACTCAAGGCGCGCATGGTCGACTGGTATCAGTGACGCCGGGACCGTCGGCAAGCTCAACGGAGGCTATCGTGAACCACAACATGAAGATCCTCATCGTCGATGACTTTTCGACGATGCGTCGGATCATCAAGAACCTGCTGCGCGACCTCGGGTTCAACAACACGCACGAGGCGGATGACGGCAATACGGCGTGGCCGATGCTGCGCTCGGGCAACTTCGATTTTCTGGTCACGGACTGGAACATGCCGGGCATGCAGGGTATCGATCTGTTGCGCGCCGTGCGTGCCGATCCGCAGCTCTGCAACCTGCCGGTGCTGCTGGTGACCGCGGAGGCGCGGCGCGACCAGATCGTGCTGGCGGCGGAAGCCGGTGTGAACGGCTACATCGTCAAGCCCTTCACCGCGCAAACGCTGAAGGAAAAACTCGACAAGATCTTCGAGCGCCTGGCGGCCACCGCCTGAGTGCCGGCGCGTCGCCCGCGCGCCGCTGACGACCGAATCCAACAACAAGCGAAAGGATCTTCGATGGAGCAGGCCGAGCGTCTGGCGCTGGCGCGCCAACTGGTGGATGCGCTGGAGCGTGGTGCACTGGATACCGCCGAGCATTGCCTGCATGCGTTGTCCGAGCAGCGCGGCTCGCACCTCCTGCGGCAGGTGGCAGAGGTCACGCGCGACGTGCACCAGGCGTTTGGCGGCGTGGTGTCGGATCAGCGCCTGTACGAGATTTCCAAGCACGCGATGCCCGACGCACGCGAACGTCTGTCCTATGTGATCGAGAAGTCCGAAGATTCGGCACACCGCACGTTGACGGCGGTGGAGACGATGCTGCCGATCGCCGAGCGCCTGAGTACGGCCGAGGCCGCGGACGTCCGTGCCGCCGGCGTGAGCCTGAAGGCGGGGCTCACCGACGTGCTGATGGCGCAGGAATACCAGGATCTCACGGGTCAGGTGATCAAGAAGACGATCGACATCGTCGAACAGGTCGAACTCAAGCTCGTCTCGCTGATCATCGCCGAGCGGCTGGCGACCGGGCACGCCGTCACCGGCACGAAACCCGCACGCGGCGAAGCGACGGGCCCCGCAATCAAGCCGGCCGCCGACGTCATGAACCATCAGCACGATGTCGACGATCTGCTCGCCGAACTGGGCGTCTGATCTCTCTCCTTCCTAGCCCGCACCGCGAACCTGGGCAGGTCGGTTGCTGCCACCGAGCACAGAGAAATTCAAGGCAGGAAAAGCGGATCCGTCTCGGCAGAACCCATGCCGACAGCGCAGGGCCGGGCTCTTGCCCTCGGTGTTCTCGGTGGCAAAAGCATTCGCCGAGCCGACGCACGCCGACCCTGTCGCGAATTTCAATGTCTCTGGTGCAGGCACAGTGTGATTCGCGTTTCAGTCCCGCGGAGGGGCGGCCGATAACGGGCCTTGCAACTGTTGACGGATCCGTTCGCGCGACCGCTCGCGCATGCAAGGCACGACACGATGGACGACGAAATACTGCAGGACTTTCTCGTCGAAGCGCAGGAGATCCTCGAGAACCTGGACTCTCAGCTCATCGAGCTCGAGGGCACGCCCGGCGACAAGGCACTGCTGAACGCCATTTTCCGCGGCTTCCACACCATCAAGGGTGGTGCGGGCTTTCTCAGCCTCGAGCCGCTGGTCGAAGTCGCGCACAAGGCCGAGGATGTCTTCGATCTCCTGCGCAACGGGCGGTGCATGCTCGATGCCGCGACGATGGACGTGTTCCTGCAGGTGCTGGATACGTTGCGCGGCATGTTCGATGCGCTGCACGCGGCACGCATCCCGGATCCGGCGGAACCGGCGTTGCTCGCGGCCTTGCGTGCGCTCGCCGCCGGCGAAACGCCCGCCGGATCGCTCGTCTGTGACGTCCCGACGCAGGACATTCGTTCGCCAGCGCCCGGCGACGGCGAGTTCGACGACGTCGTCGCCGGCATGATGGCAGAAGAGGCCGGCGCGAGCCCGGCGAGCGATCTGATCACGGACGACGAATTCGAGACGCTGCTCGACAAGCTGCAGGGCGAGGGCCGTGGACCCGCCATCCTCGCGCCCACGCCCGCTGCCGGGGGCGCCGATCTGATCGACGATGATGAATTCGAGGCCCTCCTCGACAGACTCCAGGGCGAGGGCCGCGGCCCCGTGGTCGCGCCGCCCGCGACCGTCGCAGCGACCGACCCCGGGCTCATCACCGACGACGAGTTCGACAGCCTGCTCGATGAACTGCACGGGCCCGGGAAGTTCGCACCGCAGGCCGTCGCGCCATGCGCTGCGCCGGCGGAGACTGCAAAACCGGCGCCGGCCGCGCCGACACCGACGAAGGCCGCGGAGGGCAGGGCGGGCGACACCGGCGGCGAGACGCAGACCAAGGACAACACCATTCGTGTCGGCACCGATGTGCTCGACCGGATCATGAACATGGTCGGCGAACTGGTGCTGATCAGAAACCGGCTGTCGAACCTGCAGGCGAGCGTCGGCAACGCCGAAGTCACGCAGGCTGTCGCGAATCTCGATGTCGTCACCAGCGATCTGCAGATGGCGGCGATGAAGACGCGCATGCAACCGATCAAGAAGGTATTCGGTCGCTTTCCGCGCGTCGTGCGCGATCTCGCACGCAGCCTGAAGAAGGAAATCGATCTGGAGATGATCGGCGAGGAGACCGATCTCGACAAGAATCTGGTCGAGGCATTGTCGGACCCGCTGGTGCACCTCGTGCGCAACTCCGTCGATCACGGTATCGAGACGCCGGATCTGCGTGCCGCCGCCGGCAAGCCGCGCCAGGGCAGGCTGAAGCTCGCCGCCGAGCAGGATGGCGATCAGATCCTGTTGACGATCGAGGACGACGGCAAGGGCATGGACGCCGGCGTGTTGCGCGGCAAGGCGGTCGAAAAAGGGCTGCTCGAGCAGGACGCCGCGCTGCGGCTGTCCGAGCGCGAATGCTTCGAGCTGATCTTCCTGCCGGGCTTCTCGACCAAGGACGAAATCTCGGACGTGTCCGGACGCGGCGTCGGCATGGACGTCGTGAAGACGCGCATCACGCAATTGAACGGCTCGATCGAAATCGATTCGAAGATTGGTGTCGGCACGACGATCCGCATCCGCGTGCCGCTGACACTCGCGATCATGCCGACGCTGATGGTCGTGCTCGGTCAGCAGATTTTCGCGCTGCCGCTCGTCAACGTGAAGGAAATCATCGATTTCAAGCGCAGCCAGGCGCGCGAAGTCAACGGCAGCAAGAGCCTGGTCGTGCGGGGCAAGGCGCTGCCGCTGTTCTATCTGAGCCGCTGGCTGGTGCAGGGCGTACACGATTACGCCGTCGATGACGGTCACGTCGTGATCGTGTCGGTCGGCAGCCAGATGCTCGGGCTCATCGTCGACGAGTTGATCGGTCAGGAGGAAGTCGTGATCAAGCCGCTCGGTGCGATGCTCCAGGGAACCAAGGGTCTTTCCGGGGCGACGATCACCGGCAATGGCCGCATCGCTCTGATTCTCGATCTGCCCGAGCTGATCGACGCCTACGCCAGGCGTTGACCGATCCGGCCCGCGAGTCCACACGCGATGCCGCTCTCCGTCACCGATCGCCGGCCTGGCCGTCCGCTACGGGTGCTGGTCGTCGAGGATTCGGTGTTCTTCCGCAGTCAGCTCCGTCGCCTGTTGCAGCAGGACGGCGACATCCAGGTCGTCGGTGAGGCCGGTGATGGACGCGAGGCGATCGTCATGGCGAGCAGCCTGCGACCCGATCTCGTGACGATGGACGTCGAAATGCCGGTGCTCGACGGCATCGCGGCGGTACGCGCCGTGATGCAGGTGGCGCCGACGCCGATCCTGATGCTCTCGGCGCTGACCCGCCACGGTGCCGACGCGACGTTCGCCGCACTCGAGGCCGGCGCGGTCGATTTTCTGCCGAAACAGGCCCTGCAGGGCGATGGATCGGCAGCGAACGCCCGTGCGCTGCGCGAGCGCATACGCGCGCTCGTCGAGGACCGCGCGCACAGGGTGCCGATCGGGCCGGTGGCTCCGACGGCACACACGGAAGCATATTTCGCCGAGCGTTCGCTGCTTGTGATTGGCGCCTCGACCGGTGGTCCCGCGCTCGTCGGCGATCTGCTCGCCGAGTGCGCGGCGCATCTGCCGTGTGCGGTTCTCGTCGTCATGCACATGCCCGCCGGCTTCACCGGCTATTTTGCCGAGCGGGTGGCCCGCCACTGCGCGCTGCCGGTCGTCGAGGCGCGTGATGGCGACGTGCTGGTACCCGGGCACGTATGGATCGCACCGGGCGGCAGGCAGACGCTGTTGCGCAGAGGAACGCACCTCGAACTCGAGATCGAAGACGGCGCGCCACAAGAGATGTACCGCCCGTCGATCGATCTGACACTCGCGAGCGCCGCGAAACGCTGCGCGCGGCGTACGCTTGCCGTGATCGCGACCGGCATGGGACACGACGGTACTGCCGGCAGTCGGGCACTGCACGCCGCCGGCGGACTCGTGTGGGCACAGGATCAGGCGAGCAGCGTCGTCTTCGGCATGCCGGGTGCGGTCGTCAACGCCGGTCTCGCGCACGAGGTCGTTTCCGCCACCGAACTCGGGCGCCGGCTGCGGCATGGACGCTGAAGGGAGCGCCGCTTCATGGATCCTTTGAGTATCGTCGGGCTGCTGCTCGGCATCGCGGCCGTCGTCGCCGGGCAGTACCTCGAAGGTGGTCATCTCGCGATGCTGATCAACGGCCCGGCGCTGCTGATCGTCGTCGGCGGTACGCTCGGGGCGACGATGCTGCAGTCGCCGGCCCCGGTCTTTCTGCGTGCGATGCGCATGTCGAGCTGGATTTTCCGGCCACCTCCCGTGCCGCTCGAACTGGCGATGAAGGAACTGCTGCACTGGTGCCGCGTCGCGCGGCGTGACGGTCTGCTCGGGCTCGAAGCGCTGGTCGAAGCGGTGCGCAATCCGTACGCGCGCAAGGCACTCCAGCTTCTGATCGACGGCAACGAGCCGGGCGTCATCCGCGAGACCTTGCAGATCGACACTGCGGTGCGCGAACAGCGCGATCTGCTCGCGGCGAAGGTCTTCGACGGCATGGGCGGCTATGCCCCGACGCTCGGCATCCTCGGCGCCGTGATCGGCCTGATCCATGTGATGAACAATCTCAGCGATCCGTCGATGCTCGGTCAGGGCATCGGTGTCGCCTTCGTCGCAACCGTCTATGGCGTCGGGCTTGCGAACCTCGTGTTCCTCCCGGTCGGTACGAAGTTGCGAGCGCTGGTGCGCGAAGAGACACGCCTGGAGGAGATGATCGCGATCGGGATCACCGCGATCGCCGACGGCGAAAATCCGCGCGTCGTCGAATCCCGGCTGCAGGGACTCCTGAAGTGATCGGCCGCGGGCAGTCGCCGTGGCTGCGCCCGCCGGTCGACGACACAGACCACGGCCGCGATCGCTGGATGGTGTCCTATGCGGACTTCATCACGCTGCTGCTCGCGTTCTTCGTCGTGCTGTATTCGATCTCGTCGATCAACAACGGCAAGTTCCGAGTACTGTCGAATTCGATCGTCACCGTGTTCAACGACGAAGTGCAGCGCGCGGTGCCGATCGACATGGGCGGCGGCGCACCGCCCCAGACCGGAATGCTCGACGGCAGCCGCAATCTCGCCGCGATCGAGGAGCCGACCGGCGAAGATTCGGTCGCCGCATTGTCGCCCTCGACGGTGGCGCCGCCGGCGATCCCGACCGTCGGTACGCCGCGCGAGCGCCTCGAGGCCGTGCTCGCGCCGTTCGAGAACGCCGGCGAGGTCAAGGTTCGCGATACCAGGGACTGGCTGGAAGTCGAGCTCGGCAGCGAACTGCTGTTCGACAGCGGGAGTGCGGCGATCCATCCCGCCGCCGTGCCGATGATCGATCGCATCGCGGCCGTCGTCGCCGACATCGGACGGCCGGCACGCGTCGAAGGTTTCACCGATGACGTGCCGCTCGACGGCGGCCCGTTCGGTTCCAACTGGGGGTTGTCCGCCGCACGGGCGGCAAGCATTGCCGATCGACTCGCGCGGGCGCGCGTCGCCCCGGACAAACTTGCCGCCGTCGGCTACGGCGAATTCCGTCCGGTCGCGGACAACAGGACGGAGGACGGCCGGCGTCGCAACCGACGCGTCGTCGTCGCAATCGCGAAACATGAAGAAGTCTCGATACTTGCAGGTGAGGCCGCAGCCCAGGCTGAAACCCTGCCCGACCCCGCGCCGCCGGCGGCACCAAGCTTGCAGAGAGTGACCGAACTTCCCGGCCCTGCGGAGATTGACCCATGAGGATTTGGACGGTTGCAGCCCAGAAGGGGGGCGTCGGCAAGACGACGACCACGATGAATCTCGCCGGTGCGCTGCTGCGCGAAGGTGCCCGCGTGCTGCTGGTCGATCTCGACCCGCACGGCTCGCTGACCGCGTATTGCGGCCTCGATCCGGACACGGTCGAACCGAACGTCTACGACCTGTTCGCGGCCGTGGCGTGCGACGCAACGCCCGATCTCGGCGCGGTGATCCACCGTACGCGCATCGCGGATCTGTCGCTTGCGCCGGCCTCCGGCGCGCTCGTCACGCTGGAGCGTCGTTTCGGCCTGCGGGCCGGCATGGGGCTCGCACTGTCGCGCGGTCTGGCGACGGTGTCCGCGCGCTACGATTACTGTCTCGTCGACTGCCCGCCGACGCTCGGCGTGCTCGTGATCAATGCGCTCGTATGCTGCGAGCAGTTGAT
>JADZCB010000027.1 GCA_020851775.1 Gammaproteobacteria bacterium | reverse complement strand
CTCTCAGGCCAGATCGCCGAACTTCGCCTGCAGGATGCTCAAGGCGACGAGGGCGGCCGTCTCGGTGCGCAGGATGCGCGGGCCCAGGCGCACGGCACGGAAACCGGCAGTGGCGAGGATCGCGCGTTCCGCTGCGGCAAAGCCGCCCTCGGGGCCGATCGCCAGCGCGATCGACGTGGCTGTCGGCAGCGCGGCGAGCGCGGTGTCGGCCGTCGGATCGAGTGTCAGCTTCAGTGCGGCGGTCTCGCCGCCGGCATACGCGTCGACTCTGACTGGCGGGCTCAACAGCGGCACATGTGTGCGCCCGGACTGCTCGCAGGCGTGGCGCAGAATGCCTGCCCAATGTGCCGTGCGGCGGGCGGCCCGCGCGTCGTCGAGCTTCACGGTGCTGCGTGCGGTGTTCAGCGGGACGACATGCCCGACGCCGAGTTCGGCCGCCTTCTGCAGCGTGTAGTCCATCCGCTCACCGCGTGAAATCCCCTGGGCGAGGGTCAGCCGCAGTGGCGATTCGCGATCGACCGCGCGATGCGCGCCCAGGCGGGCCGCGACTTCGTGGCGCGAAAGGCGGGTGATGACCGCGTCGTACTCGCCACCGCGACCATCGAACAACACCAATGCGTCGCCGACGGCGAGGCGCAGCGCTTCCCGCAGGTGGCGGGCGGCGATGGGGTCCAGCACAATGTCGAGGCCGGACGCGAGCGGCACTGCGCTGTGAATGCGCGGTGTCACGGCGCGCGATCCGTCTTGCACATGCGCGTCGAACGGTCGATCACCATGCTGAAAGCCCTCAAGGATATCCTGCGCACGATGACCCGCTCGACGGACGCCGCGCGCAGCGAGCACGGTCTGCAGCTCGCGGTCGTCGCGCTGCTGCTCGAGATCGTGCGCGCCGATCACGCGATGGCGCAGGAGGAACTCGCGGCGGTCGTCGCCGCGGCGGCGGCAGTATTCGGGATCACCGCGGAAGAGTCCAACGCGCTCGTCGATGTGGCGGCCCCGGCAGTCGAGAACGCGGTGAGCCTCTACGAATTCACCGAGGTGCTCAATCGCGAGCTGTCGATCTCACGCAAGAAGGAACTGTTGCGCTATCTGTGGCGTGTGGCGCAAGCGGACGGTCGGATCGATCACTTCGAGGAATACTACCTGCGCAAGATTGCCGATCTGCTGCATCTTTCGCACCGGGATTTCATCACGGCGAAGCTCGCCGTGCTCGAAGGACGGCAGTAGTCGGAGGCGCGTGCCGCGCGCGTCCGGACTGCGCAGTCAATGCGCGGTGGCGGTGGCCTGCATACTCGCGTAGTCGCTGCCGAGCATCGCCTGGATCAGGCGATCCTCGAGCTCGATGCGCGTCGTGACTTCCTCGCCGAGGGTCGACAGGTCGCGGGTCAGGTGCTGTGCGAGAGCATCGCCGCTCGCGTTGCCATAACGTTCGTTGAATTCGACGGCGGCGACTGTCGTATCGGCGATGCGCGGATAGATTTCACGCGCAGTATCGACCACCGGTGTGCGGCGTTCGCTGCCCATCGCGATGCGTTCGTAGAGACCGAAATGACCGGCGGCGATGTAATCGACGAGTACGGTCAGGAAATCGTCGAGCGTTTCCCGCACGGCTTCGTCTGCCTGCATCAGATCCTGTTGTGACAGATCGCACAGCAGCTTCAGCATGCGCGTGCGCTGCGTCAGCATGTCGTCGATGAGCTGGCGAGTCCCGGAACGTGGATGTTTTTCCACCTTCGCTGCTTTGGTCATGGGCTGTCCCTTCCATTCGAAAACGGTTCCTGCGTCGGCACTGTATCGACCGCTCGCGTGCCGCGCACGTCAAACCTCGTTAAATGCCGGGCGCCCGGCCCGTGACCAGGCCGAACTCCTTTTATACTCAGCAGGATGGAGATCGCAGGCTATGAGATAGCGCGGTGTCTCGCGCAGGGCGCCACCGCCGCGGCGTATCTCGCGACCCAGACCTCGTTGGGCCGACCCGTCGTGCTGAAAGTCCTCGACACGGCGCTGGCCGACACGCCGCAGGCACTGCAGCGTTTCCTCAACGAAGGCCGTCTGATCGCCGGCCTGCGCCATCCTCACATCATCACTATCCACGATATCGGCACGACCGGCCGTCTGGTTTACCTCTCGATGGAGTACATCGAGGGTGGCGACCTGAAACAGCGCCTCGCCGACGGACCGCTGCCGCCGGCGATCGCGCTCGACGTGCTGGAGAAGATCGCCGGCGCGCTCGGGTACGCGCATGCGCATGGTGTCATCCACCGCGACGTCAAACCCGGCAATATTCTGTTCCGGCAGGATGGCTCGCCGGTGTTGACCGATTTCGGTATCGCCAAATCGTTGCACGGTGACGGCGATCTCACCGCCGCCGGCGTCTTTCTCGGCAGCCCGAACTACATGGCGCCGGAACAGGTGGATTCCGGCAGCGTCGATCATGGAGTGGACATTTACGCACTCGGGATCATCCTCTATGAAATGCTGACGGGGCGAAAACCGTTCGTGTCGGCTTCGATCATCGACGTCATCTACGCGCATCGGACTGCCCCGATGCCGCGGTTGCCGGCGCCGTTCGCGCCCTTGCAAGGGCTGCTCGATCTGATGACGGCGAAGCCACGCAACGAGCGGTTCAAGGACATCGATGCGCTGCTGCATCATCTCGACATGCTGCGGCGGCGCGGGGTGCTGGCGACGCTGGGGGGCTTGGGATCCGATCCGGCAGTGACGCCCGCAACGCCGGCGACGCCCGGCACGCGGCGCATGTCGCGCTCGACGGTGGCGCTGCTCGCCGTGCTCTGCGTGGTGCTCGTCGGTTATGCGCTGTTGTTCGTCGTCGAACGGCGACTCGACTCGTCAGGGCCCGCGATCGCGACAACCGCGCAGACCGCGCTGCCGGTGGACGCGCCCGGGGACGCGCAGCTAGCGGCCGGGGACATCGCGCCCGAGGACGTCGTCGAGGCGCTCGTCTGGCTCGGGCGCCACAGTGTCAGCCAGTTCAGGCTGAGCGCCCCGCCGCAGGACAACGCGTACTACTACTTCACACGCCTGCGCCAGATCGCGCCGGGGCACCCGGCGGTCGCGGCCGGTTTTCGCGACATGGCCGCAGCCTATGCGCTGCTCGCCGAACGCGAGATTGCGGTCGGCGAGCCACGCCAGGCGCGGGCGTTCATTGCGCTCGCGCGTCAGCTCGATCCGACGAACGCAGCGCTGCCGGCCTTGAGTGAACTCGCGGATACGTCATCGAGCCGGGTGTGGCGGCTCGTTGCCGGCTGGTTGCGCGCCTGGCGCGGTGAAGACGCCGCGCGCGGGACGTAATCCAGGAGGCTCGTGGACATCTGCGGTGGTCGCCGGTTGTCGTGTGAGGTGTGCCGTTGCAGGTTGCGGCGGCCGGCTTCGGTCGGATTCCTGTGTCAGGGCGCGGGCGGCGTCGCGAGACGGTCGTGAGCGACGGATTCCTGGGCGCGATCGTAGGCATCGAGCAGGGCCTTGAACTCGGCGATCTGGCGGCTGGTACTGTCTTCGATGGGTGGCGGGACGGCGACCGCCGGTGACGGCAGCGCGGGCGGGGATGGCGCGTCGCTCGTGAGCACCGGGACCGTGAGCAGCGGCGTCGTGGGCACCGAGGCGCCAAGGGCCGTCGCACGCAGCAATGCCGACTGCTCGGCCGGCAGTTCACGCGCTGTGTCGTCGACCAGTCGGCCGTTCTCGAACACGAAAACGCGCGGGCCGGACTGCGTACTGCGATACCACGCCGGCGGCGCGCCGGAGAGTTGCACCGTGCCGGTCTGCGTGTCGACCCATTGATACATCCGCGCCTGTGCCGGGCCGGCACTCAGCGTCGACAGCAGGCAGACGATACCGGCGTGGCGCAGCAACGGATGGCGGGCGTAATGCATCGACGGCGTCCTCCGCGGGTCGTTCGACGGAGCGACGCATCGGCTCGAGGCTGCGCACCGCTCGGCGGGTAAGATAACCGGAATGTCTGCTCAGGTAACCCCGTCCACCGGGACGCTCGTCGTGCCGACTGCCCGGCTCGCGGCTGCGCTGCGCCGGCAGGACGCGTGTCGACATCGCGCGACCGACGCAGGCGCGTGGCAGCCGCGCGAGGTGCTCGGTCTCGGCGGCTGGCTGACGCGGACGAGCCTCGCGGCGCGGTGTGATGGTCGCTTGCCCGACTTCCCGCTGCTCGGGCAGGAACAGACGCAGGCGCTGTGGGCGGCGGTCATCACGGAGCATGCGATCGACGAGACCGGTCGCGCGCTGGATCTGCGTCCCACCCAGACCGAGGCGCTCGCCCGGCTGATGGCCGACGCCGAGGAGGTCGTATTTGCCTGGCAGCTTCACGATGCCTGGCAGGCGCCGCTGCCGTTGACGCTCGAACAGACGCTCGCGCGGACGTGGCACCGCCGGTTTCGCGAGCGCTGCGGTGAACTCGGCGTCAGTACCCGGGCACGGCTGCTCGAAGCCTGTGCCGCGCGCGGCGTTGTACTGACGGCCGCAGGCGCCTCCAGTCGGGGTTTCGAGAATGCCGGCCCCGCGCTGCGCGATCTCCTGCCGCCAGGGCGCAGCGCCGCAGCCCACCCGGGGACACCCACTGATCCCACCGGGTCCAGCAATGACGCGATGCAGCATGCGCGCCCCTCCCGCCACCACGGGACACCCATCGAATTCGGACGCCACTACGGGACACCCACCCTTCGGGTTTACGCGCGGGTCGAGGACGAATGCGACGCAGCGCTGGAATGGGCGCATGCGATGCGGGATGCGGGCGGGGAGGGCGGTGTCGCGCTCGTCTGCCTCGACACCCGCAGCGTCGACGTGTTGCTGACGCGCGCGCGACGCTGGCAGTTGACGACGGACCTCGCGCCGGGCGCGCCGGCAGTGCTGAACGCGCCGCTCGCGCGGTTGCCGACGGCGCCGCTCGTCGAACAGGCGTTGCTCAGCTTGCAGTGTGCGACCCGTCTCACCCCGGCGGACGCCATTGCGTTGCTGACGAGCCCGTTCATCGCTGGCTGGCGTACGGAGTTCGGCCCGCGCGCGCGGCTGGCAGCGCGCATTCTGGCCGAGCGCAGCGCCGCCCTGGCGTTCACCGATCTGCCCGGGCTCGCCGAGCGTGGCCAATGCCCCGTGCTGAGCGCCGTGTTGACCGGGCTGCAAGCACTTCTCCCCGCGACCCGGGCGCCGCGCACGTCGTCGGGTTGGGTAAAGTTTGTCGGGCAGTGGCTTGCGGCCTGGGGCTGGCCGGGGCACGAAGGACTGACGGCCCAGGAACAGGCCGCGCACGACGCCTGGTGGCGAGCGCTCGACGCCATCGGGACGCTCGACCTGGTGCTGCCGCGAGCGCATTACGGCGTGCTGCTCGCACGTCTGCGTCAGGTCGTGCGTGGCATCAGCGACAGCGAACGGCTCGCGCCGGACGCGATCGACGTCGTCGGTCTCGAGGAAGCCGCCGTGCTGCAGCCGGCAGCGGTCTGGGTGCTCGGGTTGCACGATACCGCGTGGCCGGCAGTGCCGGCGTCGAACCCGCTGCTGCCACCGGCTTTGCTGAAGCGGGCAGGCGTGCCGGGCAGCGACATCGCCGCCGATGCGCGCCACGCGCAGCGCCTGCTCGAGACTCTCAGGCAGACCGCACAGACGGCGGTGTTGAGTCATGCACGGCACGACGGTGACACGCCGCGCCGGCCGGGCGGCGGGTTCGCCTGGCCGACGACGGACGTCACGCCCGCGCCGTCGCTGTTCGCCCGCTGGCGGCCGGCGGATGCGCCCGAAATGCTCGAAGCCATGCCGTCGGAGCAGCCCGTGCCGCTGTCGACGGCGGCCGTTGCCCGGCAGCGCGGCGGCACTGCCATACTGGCCGCACAGTCCTTGTGCGCGTTTCGCGCCTTCGCGCTCTTCCGCCTGCTCGCCGACGACGTCGAAGAGGCCGAGCCCGGTATCGCGCCGCGCCTGCGCGGTGAAATCGCACATGCGGCGATGGCGGCGCTGTGGCGTGATCTGCGCACACAGACCGTGGCCCGCGCGCTGCCGGGGGCCGCACGTGAGGCGGCGATCGCGCGCGCCGTCGCCGCCGCGATCGACGAGACGCTGGCTGGTCGCCCGCCATTCGATCCGCGGCAGCAGGCGCTCGAAGCCCGCCGTCTGCGGCGACTCGTCGCGCAGAGTATGGCCCTCGATCTCGACCGGCCGGCGTTCGAAGTCGTCGCGATCGAAGCGCCCCATCGTCTCGAACTCGGTGCACTGCCGCTGACACTGCGCATCGATCGGGTCGACCGCCTGGACGATGGCACCGAGCTGGTTCTCGATTACAAGACGGGCCATGTACACCGCAAGGAATGGGCGACACCGCGGCCGCTCGCGCCGCAATTGCTCGCCTACGCGCTGGCCCGCAACGCGGCGCCACTCGGCGGGATCGGCTTCGTGCAGTTGCGCCCCGGCGACTGCCAGCTCGTCACGGAACCGAAAGCGCCGCCTGGCGAGGCGGCCTCGCTCGCCGCGCTGCGCGACGCCTGGCGCCTGGAGCTGACACGGCTCGCCGACGCGTTCGTCGCCGGCGAGGCCGATCTCGATCCGCGCGATGGCGCGCAGACCTGTGCGCGCTGCGGTCTGCAGGTGCTTTGTCGTGTACACGAGGCGCCGCCGGCGGCAGTGCTGGAGGACGAGTCCGATGAGTCTTGACGACGCCGCGGCGCGCACGAGCGCGCTCGATCCGGCGGCTTCGTTCATCGTCGAAGCGGCGGCGGGTTCGGGCAAGACGTCGCTGCTGACGCAGCGCATGCTGGTGCTGCTCGCGCGTGTCGACGAACCGGAGCAGGTGCTCGCGGTGACGTTCACCCGCAAGGCGGTCGAGGAAATGCGCGGCCGCGTGCTCGAGGCGCTCGATCTCGCCACCGGGCCCGTGCCTGCCGAACCGCACCGGCGCGTGACGCACGCGCTCGCGACGGCCGTGCTCGCGCGCGATGCCACGCGCGGCTGGCGGCTGCGCGATCAGCCGACGCGGCTGCGCATCCAGACGATCGACGCGCTGGCCGGCGGTCTCGCGCGGCGCCTGCCGCTGACCGCGGGGCTCGCCGCCCAACTCGAAGTCGTCGACGACGCGAGCGATCTCTACCGCGCGGCGGCGCGGGCGACGCTCGCTTGCCTCGTCGACGCCGACTTCGGGGATGTCGTGGAGCAGGTGCTCGAACATCTCGAGAACGACATGCGCCGGCTCGAGGCGCTGCTCGTCGCGATGCTTGCGCGCCGCGACCTGTGGCTGCCGCGTGTCGCTGCCGGGATCGATCGCGCACGCGCCGAGGCCGCGCTCGCCGCGGTGGTGGACGCGACGGCGACGGGTGTCGCGGACGGCTTGCGCGGGGCGTTCGGTCCCGCCCATGCGCAACTCGTCGACTACGCCCGGGGTGCCGCCGCCAGCGTCGTGGGCCAGGGACTCGACACGCCGATCGGTGCGCTCGTGGCCTGGGACGGCGTCCGCTGCGACGGCACGATCTGCGCAGCGCTCGCCGAATTGCTGCTGACCGTATCGGGCAGTCCGCGCAAGCGGCCGAACAAGCAGCAGGGCGTGACGCCGGCGAACAAGGCCGAACTCGGCGCGCTGTTCAATGTCGTCGCTGCGGTGCTCGACACCGAGTCGGGCGTGTGCGCGCGGCTGCATGCGGCACGCGCATTGCCGCCGCCCGTCTACACCGATGCCCAGTGGCGCACCGTCGAGGCGGCGTGCGCGCTGCTGATGCTCGCCGCCGCGCAGTTGTCGCTGGTCTTCGCCGACGCCGGACGCTGCGATTTCACGGCGATCACCGAGGCGGCATGCGCGGCCCTCGGTGCGCCGCAGGCGCCGAGCGATCTCGCGCTCGCGCTCGACTGCCGGCTCGAACATCTGCTCGTCGACGAATTCCAGGACACCTCGGCCGCGCAGCATGCGCTGCTCGCGGCACTGACGGCGGGCTGGACGGGCGACGATGGCCGCACGCTGTTCTTCGTCGGTGATCCGCTGCAGTCGATCTACCGCTTCCGGCAGGCCGATGTCGGTCTCTTCATCGATACCGTGACCCGCCATCGCTTCGGTGCCGTGTCGTTGACACGTCTGCGCCTGACGGCGAACTTCCGGACTGCGGCGCCGCTCGTCGAGTGGGTGAACGCCGCGCTCGCACGCGCCTTTGTCGACGCGCCGGCGCTGTTGCCGCCGTACGTGGCGCTGAGTGCGACGCGTGCAGCGGCCGCACATGCGCCGCTCGCCGTTTATCCGCTCGATGCCGGTGACGAGGGTACGCACGACGCCATCGACGAAGCGCTCGTCGTGCTGCGCGTGATCGAAGAAGTACGCGCGCGTCGCCCCCGGGCGAGTCTCGCAGTGCTGGTGCGCGGACGCACGCATCTCGGCGCGTTGCCGACCCTGCTGGCAGCAGCGCGCATCCCCGTCGCGGCAAGCGACATCGAACCGCTCGCCGCCGCGCCCGTCGTCAATGATCTGGTGCTCCTGACGCGCGCGCTGATCCAGCCGGCCGATCGCATCGCGTGGCTCGGCCTCTTGCGGGCGCCGTGGTGCGGGCTCGATCTCGCGACGCTGACGCGCCTCGTCGAGGATCGCCGCGAGCATCTGATCTGGGAAGCACTGCACGACGCGGACTGGCGCGCGACGCTGGCGCAGGACGCGCGGGCGCGCGTCGCTGCATTGTGTGCAGTACTCGACGCGTCGCTCGCGCGCGTGCGGCGTTCGACGTGGGCGGCACTCGTCGAGCATACCTGGCTCGCCCTGCGCGGCCCGCAGCTCGTCGCCGACGCGCAGACCTTGCGTCACGCCGAGCGCTATTTCGAACTGCTCGCGCGCTTCGAGGCGACCAGCCAACCGCTGACGGCCATGGCGCTGGCCGCGTTCGTCGCGCGTCATTTCGCACCAGTCCCACGCGACGCGGACGACGCCGTGCAGATCATGACGGTGCATCGCGCGAAGGGGCTCGAGTTCGACGTCGTCATCCTGTCCGGCCTCGAACGCCGTGTCCCGGTCGACTCGCAGGTACTCGCGTTGTGGGTCGAGCACGCGGACGCGCGCGAGCACGGGCCGCTGCTGGCGCCGGTGCCGCCGCTCGGCGTCAAGCAGGAACCGATCAACACCTTCATCCGCCGGCTCGAACGGGAGGAACAGCGCGCCGAAGCCTATCGCCTGCTCTATGTCGGGCTCACGCGGGCCCGCGACGAACTGCATCTGTGTGCGCGTCGCGATTTCGACAAGGACGGCGAGCTCCGCACGCCGCCGGGAAGCTTTCTCGGCATGCTGCGCGCGAGCCTGCACGACGCGGTGCTGGACGGTCCGGCGCCGCCGCGCGCCGATTTGCCGCTGCGGCCGACCGCCACCCGCCAGCGGTTGCGTGCGGACTGCCTACCGATGCCGTCGCGCGCGCCGGTGTTGCTGCCGCCGTCGCCGGAGGAACGCGAATCGACGCCGGTCGCGAAGCATGTCGGCACGGTCACGCACCTGCTGCTCGAACTCGTTGGCCGCCAGGGTCTCGCGGCATGGCCGCCGGATGCGCCAGTCGAGCGCGTGGGATTCGTGCGTCGTGAACTCGCGTTGCGGGGCGTGCCGCGACCGGCCCTCGCCCGAGCGACGCAGCGCGTTCAACGTGCGCTCACCTGCACGCTCGCGAGCACACGCGGACGCTGGCTGTTCGACGAGCGTCATCTCGACTGCGCGAGCGAGCGGCATTACACGGCGATCATCGACGGCACGCTCGTCGACGCCGTCGTCGATCGCGTGTTCGTCGCCCATGACGCGGATGCGACGGCCGGTACGCGCTGGATCGTCGATTTCAAGACCAGCGAACCGGGCGCGGTGCCGGTTGCGACGTTCATTGCCGGCGAAGTTGCGCGCTACCGCGCCCAGCTCGAAGGGTATGCACGGATCCTGCGCATGATCGAGGACCGGCCGATTGCACTCGGGCTTTACTTTCCGTCGTTCGACGGCTGGTACGCATGGCACTGGGACGGCGGCCCGTGTGCCGCGTAGCGATCACCTCCTGCGCGCCCACAGCCGGCGCGCGTCCTGTTTGTCCCGTGTGTATCTCCGGGCCACGCAGCCTGCGCAGCCCGGAGGATGCGCGACGAGTCGCCGTCAGCGTCGCCGCCGCGCGCGCAGACCGAGCAGGGCCGAGGCGAAGAGTGGCAACGCCGCTGGAAGCGGTACGGGTGACGCGCCGGCGAGGGAGACGTTGTCGAGCCGCCAGGTCCCCTGGCTCGAGCCCGCGTCGAGTCCGTCGAACGACAGATCGAACAGCGTCGCGGTCAGCGCGAGCGGAACGATCACGGCGGTAAGCGTCGATGCCGTCGCGCCGCTGCCGACGAGCGTGCCGTTCACGCGCACGGCCCAGTGTTGCGGGCCGCTCGCCGACGCCTGCTGTTCGAAGCGGATTTCGCCGAGGGTGAATGCGCCGCCCGGGTTCACGCTGACGCGCAGACTGTTCCCGTTGTCGAAGGAGCGGGCACCGATCGCGCGGCCCGACGTGCCGCTGAAACTCGTCAGCGTGCCGTCGAGATCGGACCAGGCGCCGACACTCGCGCCCGCGGCGAGCGTGTCGACCTCGCTCGAGAACGTGCCGTCCGCGGCGTCGAAATCCCAGCTCGCGAGCGTCGCGGCGTGACTCGGCGCAAACCACATGGCGCCGGTGGTGAGCATGCAGGCGGCGACACTGCGCCGGATGAAACGAACATCCATGTCGAATCCCTCTTCCTTGAGTTGACGATGCTCCCCCGCCGCGTCCTGCGTCGGGGGTGAGACGGGATTCTAGAGCGACGTCTCGCGCATGCAAGCGGGGCTCAGCTCTGGAGCGCCGGTACGTAACGGATCAGCAGCGAGGCGGGGCCGCAACCGATGCGGTGGATGAGTTCTGCCTGGCGATTGATGCCGGTCTTGTGGAAGACGTGCTTCAGATGCGTGCGCGCCGTGTTCACCGAAATCTCGAGTTCGGTCGCCGCGTCGTCGAGCGTCATGCCGTTGCTCATGAGCTGCACGAGTTTCGCTTCGGTCTGTGTCAGCCCGTACAGGCCGGTCAGGATGTCGTGCGACACCTGGCGCGGGCTGTTCGCATCGAACAGGTACACCAGTGCGCGCTGGTGTTGATCGTCGCCCGTTGCACCCGGCACCGGTGCGACGATCACTTCGACGTGCTCGCGCGACATCGGGGCGCGCACGAACATCGCCCCCGTCGCTTCGGTCTGATCCACGCGGCCACGCGCCAATGCGTTGCGCACGAGCTCGCGCAGCCGTTGTTCGAGCAGCTTGTCCTGCACGGTGAACAGCCCGTTGCGACATTCGAGGCCGCGATTGCGGGCAAGGACTTCACGCGCGCAGCGGTTCATGTGATGAATGCGCAAATCGCTGCCGATGATCAGGATGCCGTTCGGCAGCGTGTCGAGCGCCTGTGCAAAGGCGAGTTCATTGCCACTGCCGCCGCGCTCGGTGATGGGTTTGAGCGACGTGACGAGCTTCAACGCGATGCCGTAGGTATGGCCACGCGCATCGGACAACGGCGTCAGCACGTCACGCTGGCGGCGCAGGGCGCCGGCGCGCTGCGTCGTCGAACGGCCGAGATGTTCCTCACCGTCACCGCGCAGCACGCGGGCGATCGTGGCTTCGGCTTCCGCGAGCGGCAGGTCGTAGAAAGAGGCGATCAGCTCCGACAGCGGGCGGTCGATCAGTTGGCGGCGGTTGATGCCGAGCAGTCCTTCGGCGATGCGGTTCGCGAAACTGATCCTTCCATCGCTGTCGGTCGTCACCAGTCCGTCGGCGGCCGACGGATCGTTTGCCGCGTCCGGCCCGGCCTCGCCGTGCAGCGCGTGGTGGCGGCCGTGCAGGGCGAGATCGATCGCGGTCAACAGATCCTTGGTCGTGAACGGCTTGTTGATGAATCCCGCAGGATGTGTGGCACGCGCGCGCTCGAGCAGCTTCTGATCGACGTGGGCGGAAATGAAGATGACCGGGATGTCGTGCGTGGCGCGGATCCGCTGCGCGGCCTCGATGCCGTCCATGCCTTCGCCGAGTCGCACGTCCATCAGGATCAGATCCGGATGCAGCTCGGCCGCCTTTTCGATGGCTTCGAACCCGTCTCGCGCGATCGCGGTGACGTCGTAACCCAGGCCGCGCAGTCGCATCTTGAGCGCGCCGGCGACGGCGCGCTGGTCCTCGACGACGAGAATCTGCTCACCCGCCATCCCGGGCTCCGGGCGTTGCCTGCGGTCGCGCGGGAGCGCTCGACCTTCGGGTCCGGCGCATGACCGAACGGCCTACTTCCATGACACCTGCCTGACTGACGGATCTTGTTATTCGTCGCCCGACCGGACTGCATCGCACCCACGGGCCACGTAGTATCCATGGCCGGGCGTGTACGCCATTGCCGTCAGGCGCGTCGCGATCGGCCAGCCGGCCGCCGCGTTGTTCCCTCCCCGGGGACGGCGACGCGCCGTCCCTGCACGCTCACCGAGTGCGCACGCACTCGACTCGGCGCCTCCGCACGATCCCTGGATGGGTTCGACGGCGTGCGCAATGGAAACTCTGCAACAGGCAGAGTTGCCGCGGGCCATGGCAGGCCCGCGATTCTGAACGAGTCCACGACGGACTCGTTCAGCGCTTCCCTAGTGATCGTCGCGGAACTGCTTCTGGAACATCTCGCGTCGTTCCTGCGCGTCGACCGTCAAGGTCGCGATCGGCCGTGCTTCGAGGCGACCGAGGCCGATTTCCTCGCCCGTCTCTTCGCAGTAACCGTAGTTGCCGTCCTCGATGCGTTTGATCGCTTCCTCGATTTTGCGCAACAGCTTGCGATACCGATCGCGGGTACGCAGCTCGAGGATGTTGTCGCTCTCGCGGCTCGCCCGCTCGGCCTCGTCGCCGACGTCGCGCGTTTCCGTGCGCAGGTGCTCGAGCGTTTCCTGTGATTCCGCAATCAATTCCTCCCGCCAGTGATCGAGCTTCTGCTTGAAGTAGGCGAGATGCATCGGATTCATGTACTCCTCGTTCGCACTCGGCCGATAGCCGGGCGGGAGCTTGATTTCGTCTAGATTAATCACCTTCCGGGGTACTACCTTTTCTTGCGCGGCGGGCTTCTGGGCCGGCTGTGCGGGTACAGCCGGTTTACGCGCAGGCTCCGCCTTGCTCTTCGTTTTCGTGGGGGGGCTGACTTCCGCAGCCGGCGGAGGCGGCGGGGCCACTTGCGTCACCGCTGCCTTCGGCACGACCAGGGCCGGCTTGGGAGCGGCTTTCGGCGTCGCAGCCGACGGTGTTTTACCCGTCGATCCGGCGGGAGCCGGCGGCGCAGGCGTTTTCGGCGTCGATGCGACGGTCTTTGCTGCCGGTGCGACGGTCTTCGTCGCCGATGCCGGTTTTTTCACCGGCTTGAGCGGTGCCGCGGTGGCTTTCTTCGGGGCTGCAGGTCGCGCTTTGGCGATGACTTTTTTCTCGGCTGGCCTGCTGGCCTTCGCTGGCGCGGGCTTCTTGCTGGCGACCTTGGCAGAGGCTTTGGCGGAGGCTTTGGCGGCGACGGGTTTTTTCTTCGTCGCACTCGCCGCGGGCTTGCTGGCCGCGGGCTTCGCTTTGCCGGGCGCCGGCCGCTTGGCGTGCGGCTTCGCAGACGCCTTGGTGTTGGCTTTGGCCACGTTCTACCTCCGGTCAATTCACCTTGAGCAGCGAGCGATTATCCGCTAAACCTGAAACTTTTCTCACGTTTTCGGATGGCGCACCTTAATCATTTTCAGATTGATGCGCAACGGCTCGCCCGGGGACCGGTGGGTAGTGACGATGCACCACGCCGCTCCGCCGTATGGGGCCGGTCCGTGGCGCAGATCCCGATTGCTTCCCTCGTCTGGGAGCGTTTTGTAGTATGCATGCTTCGCGTCATATGCCGGCTGCATCAGGGGAGCAGGCCGCGTGGCGCGTCCCCGCGAATGTGCAATGCCGACACGAGACTGGACCACCAGACCGCTGCTCGGTGAGGAGTGTTGAATGATCAAGCGAACTCTGACTGGACTGGCGGCCAGCGGGCTGGCTGCGTTGTCGATGGCCGCGCTCGCCGAGGGCGATGCGGCGGCGGGTCGTACGGCGGCCGAAACCTGCCTCGGCTGCCATGCCGTGGAAACATACTTCAACGTGTACCCGACCTATCACGTACCGAAGGTCGGCGGACAGAGTGCCGCCTACATCGAAGCGGCACTCAAGGGCTACCGCGACGGTAGTCGCAAGCACGACACGATGAACGCCAACGCGGCCAATCTCACCGACCAGGACATCGCGAACATCGCCGCGTTCTTCGCCAGCCAGGGCCGGTGAGCCCCGAACGAAGCCGACCAGAGCAACGACCGGGCCCGTCCCGCACGAGCCACGCGCGCATCCGGAGAATTCGACACATGTACAAGTCAACACACGCCGTCATCCTCACGTTCGTGCTGACGGTCGCGGCGTCCGCGGCTGCCGCCGAGAGCGGCGATTTCGAGCGCAAGCTCGCTGCCTGTGGGGCGTGCCACGGCGAAAAGGGTGACAAGCCGCTCGCCCCCGATTACCCGATACTGGCCGGCCAGAAGGCCGACTACCTTTCCGCTGCGCTGCGTCATTACCGTGACGGCCGCCGCAACAACCCGATCATGGGCGCCCAGGTGCAGGCCTTGCAGCTCACCGAAGACGACATCGTCCGGCTCGGAGAATACTTCGCGCAGCAGACCGGTCCGCTCGCGACGCTGAAGAACTGAGCGCCGCGACCCCGGCGTGAGCCCGCCGCCGCGTCGGCGGTGGGCCGTGCGTCAGGCCAGCACTTCTTCGAGAAAATTCACCAGCGAGCGCCACGAGCGACGGTTCGCGTTGGCGTTGAACTTCAAGCCCGAGGACGGATCGTTCGCTTCCGGGTTCGTGAACGCGTGCAGCGTATGGCCGTACGCGTGCACCTGCCAGTCCGCGCCGGCGGCCGTCATTTCCTGCTCGAACGCGAGCACGTCGGCGGGCAGCACCATCGGGTCGTCATGGCCGTGCAGGACGAGCACCTTGGCCGCTATGCGGCGATCGTCGGTATTGCCCGGTTTGCGGAGCAGGCCATGGAAGCTGACCACGCCGCGCACGTCGGCGCCGCTGCGCGCGAGATCCAGCACGCACAGGCCGCCGAAGCAGAACCCCATCGCTGCCACACGCTCGCCGTCGACCGCCGCATCGGCACGTGCCGCCGTGAGCGCGGCATGCAGGCGCCCCTGCAGCAGCGCGCGATGGTCGAGAAACGGCTTCATCAGCGCGCCGTTCTCCTCGGCGCTGCGGCCGAGCACGCCCTTGCCGTACATGTCGATCGCAATGCCGACATACCCGAGTTCGGCGAGTGCACGAGCCTTGTCGGCTTCGAATGGTGAGCGGCCGGCCCAGGCATGGGCGATCAGCACCGCGGGGTGTCGCCCGCCGCCGGTCGGGGTGCAGACGAAGGCTTCGAGCAGGCTGCCCTCATGGCGGTATTCGAGCGTACGTTCGGTGGTCATCGGCTGTCCTCCGGCGGTTTCATCGTGTCGGTCATCTACTCTAGCGCAGCGCCGACGTCGTGAAAGCCGGTGCTGGACGCCGGTGATGGCGCCGCGTGCGGCGCTTTCGGCTCAGTAATCGTTCACAATTCCGGTGTCTGTCGGCGGCGGGGACCGGACCTGCTACCTATACTCGGACCCGGGCTAGCCGATAAAAGTGGCGCGGACGGACCGTTTCGTCGGTTCGCAGGCAGGGAACGGAACCAAGCGCGGGGCACCGGGCATGCTGAACATCACCGAATTGCTGGCGGCGGAAGTCGCGAACCGGCTGGGTTCGAACTACGCCGTGATGTTCGGCGGGGCCGACTCCGGTCATCTCACTGCCGCGGCGCTGATTGCCCAGCGTGCGCTGACCAGCATCGCGAATTCGGACGCGCTCTATCACAACGTCGAACACTCGGTGTACGTGACGGTCGTCGGCATGCAGATCCTGCTCGGCCGCCAGATCCTTGCTGCGGACGTGACACGCGACGACTGGCTGAATGTCACGGTGGCGCTGCTGTGCCATGACATCGGCTATGTGCGCGGCATCTGTGCGATCGACGGCATCGAACGTCTCGCGACCGGCATCGGCAACCAGTCGGTGCGCGTGGCGGCGGGCTCCAGTGACGCGGCGCTGATGCCGCTGCACGTCGATCGCGGCAAGCGCTACGTCAGCGAGCAGTTCGCGACCGTCCAACCGCTGATCGACACGGCGGTGGTGCAGGCCTGCATAGAGCGCACGCGGTTCCCCGTCCCGGACGATCCCTGGTATCAGCAGACGGCGGACTATCCGGGCCTCGTGCGCGGCGCGGATCTCATCGGTCAGTTGTCCGACCCGCGCTACCTGCACAAGCTTGCGGCGGTGTTCTACGAGTTCGAGGAAATCGGTTTCAACCGCACGACCGGTTATCGCAAGCCGGGCGACCTGCTGCAGGCGTATCCGGCCTTCTTCGAAAAGAATGTGGCACCATTCATCGCCGACGCCGAGCGCTATCTGCAGCAGACGAAGGACGGCCGTGAAATTCTCGCGAGTCTCTATCGCAACCTCGAAGCCGCGCGCCAGCCCGACACGGTTGAGCTTGCGCGCCAGGCCTGAGCGTTCCGGCGACGCTGAAAAGTCCCGCCCGGCGTCGCACGGTGGCATGCCGGGCCGCTGCATCCTCCCGTTCCTGGCAATGCTGTGCGCGCCGGCAGTGGCGGCGCCGCTCGTCGTCGATGAAGTCGCGCCCGGCGTATACGTACATCACGGTGCACATGTCGGGATCGACGATCCGGCGCGTGGCGACAGCGCGAACATCGGTTTCGTCGTCGGTGAACGTTGTGTCGCCGTGATCGACACCGGCGGCAGTCGCCGCACCGGCACCGCACTGCGGGCGACCATCGCCGCGACGACACAGCGGCCCATCTGCTACGTCATCAACACCCACGCGCATTTCGACCACGTTCTCGGCAATGCCGCCTTCGTCGCCGAGGGCACCGAATTCGTCGGCCATGTGCAGCTCGCCGCGGCACTCGACGCGAGCCGTGGCTATTTCGCCGAGCGATTCGCCGCCGAGCTCGACGGACCGCCGGGTGACGTCGTACCGCCGACGGTGCTCGTCGACGGGACGACAAGCCTCGATCTCGGGAACCGCAAACTTGTGCTCCGCGCCGTTGCCGAGGCGCATACAGGTGCCGACCTGACGGTCTATGACACACGCACACGCACGTTGTGGAGCGGCGATCTCGTGTTCATCGAACGCCTGCCGGTCCTCGACGGCAGCCTGCGCGGCTGGCTCGCGTGGATCGACGCGCCACCTGCACACCCAATCGAGCGCGTCGTGCCGGGCCACGGCCCCGTCGCCGCACCCTGGCCGGCGGCGCTCGATGCCGAACGCGCCTACCTGTCAGCCCTGCTCGACGAGACGCGCGAGGCCGTGCGCGAAGGCCGCTTTCTCGAGGATGTCGCCGCCGAGGCACGCGAACATCCGCCTGCCGGCTGGCTGCTGACCGAACCTCATGCCCGTAATGCGAGCAAGGCCTTTCGTGAGGTGGAGTGGGAATAGGCGCT